>JBHHWA010000346.1:0-1503 GCA_046756285.1 Thermoplasmata archaeon | reverse complement strand
CATCCACTTCCTCTTCGCCCCCATGGTGGACTTCCTCTGGATGGTGGTGGTCTGGTCCCTGGGCATGTCCATCATGAGCCGATGGGCCCCGGAGGTGGGCTCGTGATCGAGTACCTCCTCGTCCCCATCATCGGCGTCATGCTCGTGTACATGGTCCGCCACTACCTGTTCTCCTACCTCGCCCTCTTCCGCCAGCCGACGGAGCGGAGCTACCAGGAGGTGGCCGGCCTCTACCGCCCCTTCGTCACGATCCTGGTTCCCTGTCACAACGAGGCGAATGTGGTCGGGAACCTCCTCCGGCGGCTGGGAGGCCTGACGTACCCGAAGGACCGCCTGGAGGTCATCGCCATCGACGACGCCTCCAAGGACGGGACGGGGGACCTCTTGGAGGAGTTCGCCTCGCGGTACGTCTTCATCCGCGCCCTCCATCGGCCCCACGGCGGCCAGGGGAAGGCCGCGGCCATGAACGCCGGGCTCCAGCGGGCCAAGGGGGAAATCGTCCTCACCTTCGACGCGGACTACCTGCCCCAGTTCGACATCGTGGAGAAGCTGGTGGCCCCCTTCGTGGACCCGGAGGTCGGCGCGGTCCAGGGCCGGGTGACGGTCTACAACGAGGACGAGAGCTTCGTGTCGAAACTTGTGACCCTAGAGCGCATCGGTGGCTACCGAGTCGATCAGGTCGCCCGAGACCGTTTCGGCTTCATCCCCCAGTACGGCGGGACGGTCGGCGGGTTCCGACGGGACCTCCTCGTGGCCCTCGGCGGCTGGGATACGCACATGCTGGCGGAGGACACGGACCTCACCGCCAAGACGGTGCTGGAGGGGTACCGGGTCCGCTATGTCCTCGAGGCGGAGTCCTACGAGGAGGCGGTAACGACCTGGCGGGCGTACTGGAGACAGCGGAAGCGTTGGGCCAAGGGCCACATCCAGTGTGCCTTCCGCCACACCGGGGCCACCCTGCGGAGCCGGAGCCTGAGCCGGATCCAGAAGCTCGACATGCTCCTCTTCCTGTGGGTCTACTTCGCCCCCATCCTCGTCTTCTTCGGCTGGATGCTCGGCCTGGCGGCCTTCGCCCTGGGCGCCCCGCCCCTCTTGCCTCTTTACATCGGCACCTTGGCGGTCTTCACCTACAGCGCCGTGGGCAACTTCGCGCCCTTCTTCGAGGTGGGCCTCGGGGTCTACCTGGATCGCCGGAAGAGCTTCATCTGGATCCTCCCAGGCCTCATCCTCGGCTTCATCCTGAACGTCTTCATCTGCACCCTGGCTCTGCTGGGCCTCCTCCTACGGAGGAATGGGCACCACAAGTGGGCCCACACGGTCCACAACGGCAACGGCCACGCGAAAGCGGACAAGGCCCCCCAGGGGGGTGATTAGCTGGTGGAGTTCTCGCTACCCTGGCTCCTCCTCCTGGGCCTTGTCCTACCCGTGGCCTTGACCGTGCCCCTCCTCATGGAGGTCCGGCGGGGACGGGACACGGGTCCTCGCAAGGTTCCTCCCTCGACC
>JBHHWA010000345.1:0-1507 GCA_046756285.1 Thermoplasmata archaeon | reverse complement strand
AGTCGATTACCCCCCGGGGGAAGATGTACTACCTGCGCTCCCACTACCTGAAGGGACCCCTGGACCGCCTCTTGCGCCGGAAGACACGCATCGACGAGTCCTTCGCCGACGCCGTCTACAAGTGCACCTCCTGCGGCCACTGTGAAGCGGTCTGTCCGGTGGACATCCCTTTCTCCCGCAGATGGGACGAGATCAAGCAGTGGACGTTGGATCGCGGCGTGGCGAACTACCCCGAGCACCAGGAGCAAGTCGCCAACGTCGTCCAGGAGCGAAATATCTATGGAGAGCCGCACGCCGACCGAGCGAGCTGGCTGCCCGAGTACGCCCAGCTCTCGGACCGGCCCGAGGTCATCTACTGGGCTGGCTGCGCCGCGAGTTATCGGCAGCAGGAGCTGGCCCGTGCAGTCATCCAGATCCTCAACGCGGCCGGGGTAAGGTACAACATCCTTGGCCAGGAGGAGTGGTGCAGCGGCGGCCCCCTCATGCGCATGGGCTTCGTCCGGTACGTCGTCCGGGAGCTGGGGCCCCACAACGTCGAGGCCGTCGCGAAGACCGGGGTAAAGGCCCTGGTCACCGCCTGCGCCGAGTGCTACCGGGCCTTCTGGCGTGACTACCGAGAGAAGGGGGTGGGGAACCCACCGTTCTCCGTCTATCACATCTCCCAGTACGTAGAGCGCCTCGTGAAGGAGAAGCGGCTGAAGCTCAAGAAAACCTGGGAGGAGGCCCTCACCCTCCACGATGCCTGTCACATGGGCCGAAACGCCGGGAACTACGATGCCCCCCGGACGGCCATTAAGTTCGTGTCGAAGGCCAAGTACACGGAGATGCGGCGCACCCGGGAGGACACCCTCTGCAGCGGGGCGAGTGGGGGGTTCAACCTCGTTTGGAAGCGGGAGGCGCGGGACGTTGCCCGGCGCCGGCTGGAGGAGGCCCGGGCCACGGGGTCCGAGGTCCTGGCGACCACGTGTCCCCACGCCGAAGCCCACATGAAAGACGTCGCTCGAAGGGCCAATATCCCCATACGGATCATGGATCTGGCGGAGCTCATCGCCGAGTCGATGGAGCCTCCTGAAACACCGGAACCGGAGGCCCCGGAACCCGTCGAGGAGCCGGCCCCCGCTTAGATCCAGCGATAGAGGACCTTGAAGAAGCCCTCCTTCTTCGCCTCCCCCTGAAAGCCGAGCCACGAGCGGACGGCGTCCCGAAGCTCCTCCACATCCTCCCCAAAGCCCGTGAGCAGGGAATCGTACTGGGTTAGGTCCTCCATGCGCTGCGCCTCCACGAGGATGACCTGGGCCTCGCCGAGTCGCTCGTCTCCTAGGTTGACGTCGAAGAGGTTGCCGGGGAACCACGGTTCCTTCTCCGCTTCCTCCTTGCCGCGGTAGATGTAGTAGACGTACTGCTTCCGCAGTTTCTCCTCGTTGACGGGAGGCTGGTAGACGTAGGACCGCTTAGGCTGGCCGGGTGCGACCATAATCCCCCTTCCCTCTCCTCGCACAAGTCAGTT
>JBHHWA010000344.1:0-1511 GCA_046756285.1 Thermoplasmata archaeon | reverse complement strand
TCCCCTTCCACTCCCGCCGCCTGGTGGCCTACGAGGAGGACTTCCTCTCGGACGGGATCTTTCTGCTGCAGCAGGCCGAGGTCGGGGACAGCGACGTGCAGCTTCGCATCCGATGCGTGAAGTTGCGGCGGGCGAAACACGCCCAGAACTACTTCGCGCTGGTGTGGGGCCGCGGGCGGTTCATGGTAACCTCGGTCATCGCCCGGACCGGGAATCGGCGGCGACGTCGGGCGGAACCCGCCTCATGGTGAGGGCGCCCATCTCCGGGTTCGGCTCGAGGTGCTCCTCGATGGCCTGAGGCAGGTTCTCCGTCAGGATCATGGGGCCGAGGGCGCGCTTGAAGAAGGGGGCCCGGCGGTCGAGGATAATGGCGATGCCCCGGTCGCGCTCCGAGCGGATGAGACGGCCCAGGCTCTGGAGGAGACGTCGGGTCGTGGGGGCCAGCACCCCGTATTCCCACCCCTTCCGGAACTTCCAGTCGTAGTAGTTCACCAGGGCCCGTAGGGCCGCCGTCGGCTTCGGGTAGGGGATGCCCACCAGCACCACGACCTCCAGTTCTCGATTGGGGAAATCGAGCCCCTCGGAGATGCGGCCTCCGACGACGGCAAAGAGGGCGGCGGTCGTCCGGCGGAAGGCGTCCAGGGACCGCATCAGGGCCGCCTGGCCCATCCCTCGCCTCTCAACGTAAACCGGTACCCGGCTCTCCCCCCTGAGATCGAGGAAGGACTCCAGGAGACGGTAGCTCGGGAAGAGGAAGAGGGTGTTGTGTTGGCAGCCCCGCAGGAGGGCCTGCACCTCCCCCCGGAGGCGCATCAGGGCCTCAGGAGCCTCCCGCAACTCCTGGTACCGAGTCGTGACATGGTCCCGGTAGACCACCCGTCGGTTCTCCGGGGGGAAGGGGCTGGGGAAGGCCCGGAGGAGGGCGTCCGGGGGCAGCCCCAGGGCATCCCGGTACTCCTCGAGGGGGGCAAGGGTCCCCGACATGTGGAGGGATGCATGGCAAGCCAGGACGGGCTCGGCCACCCGGGAGGGGTCGAGGCAGTAGGCGTGGAGGGCGGGGCGTTCCCCCCCGAGGATCAGTTTGGCGTATTCCAGCTCCTCCGTGGTCATCCAACGCAGCAGGTTCTGGGCCACCCCCAGCGTGGAGGACCGCGGCAAGGATCCGGCCCGCCTCCGGGCCTCTCGAATCGCCTCTCCGGTGGTGGCCAGTGCCCCGAGCATCCCCCGCAGGCGGGAGGTCGTGATGGCGAACTCCTGCATCACCTGTCCCTCCAGGGCCAGCGGGGGGAGGAAGCCGTCCTCGTCGACGACGTACTCCGCTGCCAGCCCGCGAAGACCGTTGGCGACGATCTCCAGGAGGTCGAAGGCGCTCACCCCTTCCGCCACTTCCGGGTCCCCGTAGTCCATGAGCTCCTTCTCGGCCCGCTCCACGGCCTCCACGGAGACGCGAAAGGAACCCACCTCCCGGCAGTGGGCGGGGAGGTTGTGGGCCTCGTCCACGATGAGGAGGA
>JBHHWA010000343.1:0-1516 GCA_046756285.1 Thermoplasmata archaeon | reverse complement strand
ACCCGAAACCGGATCTCGGCCTCCTCGGTGGGCGGGACGAAGCTGCGGATGGCCTGTTCCACCGAGTAGACCGCATTCTGCGGGTGGTCGAGGAGGTAGATCGCCAGATCCGAGTCGAACCGGTCGATGGCGCCGTAATCCACCTCAAGGCTGCGCTCCTCAGGATAGGCATCCGCGAGCTTGGTGATCCTCCCGCTGAGGTCGGCCTCATCGAGGAATTCCTCCCACCGCGCGACGAGTTCCTCCGTCGAATAACTGAGCAGTTGCTTATGCCCCCGCTTCGCCGTGAAGACCATGGCTATTTAACGATGGGGCCATCGCTTCGCGTGGGGCCTTCCACCCTTCGGACCCGATTTCCACTGGAACTACTGGCCCTCCGTTTTCGTTCGTCGTCCGTCAAGCACACAGCGAGTAGCCGCATCCGCGGCAATGGAAACATCCTCCTTCCGGGACCAACGCGAGGCCGCACGTCGGACAGAACCGCCTCACGAAGATCGAGATGGTGCCCTCTCGTCGATCGACGCTCTCCAATCGCTCACCCCGGCTCTCATCCCAGGAGGCTATAAAGGGCGAGGGGGAGGGGGTCTCCGAAAGTGAGACCCGCCACAAGCTTTAATCGTACCAGGTCTGTTACCAGCGGGCTGGGGGAGCCGGTGTTCGTCCCGGAGCGCAACCTGAAGGAGCTCATTCTCTCCTACCTCAAACGGGAGGAGACCTCCATCAGCGGCCTCGCGCGCCGGCTGGAGGACGACGGCTACAAGCTCCATCGCCTCCTGGTCACGGGCTACCTCCGCGCCCTCTCCGACCTCGGGTACGTGCGGGAGCGGGAGATTCCCCCCGCCAAGGTTTACGGACTGGCGGGCGGCCGAGAGCGGAACCTGTACGAGATGCTCGGGGACGTTGCCCGGGACATTGAGGGGGACGAGCGGAGAGCGGTCCGCCTCGTCATTGCCATCCTCCAGCGCCTCTTCCGCCGTCCCATCTTCCTCCGGGAGATCCGGGAGGCGGGCTTCCCCAGCGGCTACGACGCCCTCATGGTGGAGGAGGAGGAGCGCGCGGAGGCCCGAAAGGAGCTCATGAAGGTGGGGATCCGCTTGCCCCTGAGTGAGCCCGCTTACCAAGTGAAGGCCCGCCGAAGCGAGAAGCAGGAAGAGGCATGGGTCCGCCTCATCCTCGAGCGGTTTGGCGTCTCCGGTCTGGTTATGGAGACGAAGCAGACCCGGTTGGCCGAGAAGTCGCGGTAGGGGAAGCTAGGCCGCTGGGTCCGACGCTCCGCCGGGATCTCCAGGGCCCCGGAGGCCTTCTCCATCCCGCACCCCCGCGAGCACCGGCAGCCCGCGGTGAGGCTGCTCACTTCCGTGCCTGACCCGGTTCCCACGGCTAAGGTCGGGTCCCCGGCCCTCCGGCCCGTTTCCCGACCAGCCCCGGTCCCGCGGGACAGGATCTCAGCGTCGGCCATCCGGACTGGAAACCGGCAGGCTACGCCTCGCCCAGCTGTCGGCCCCGCATATCGACG
>JBHHWA010000342.1:0-1520 GCA_046756285.1 Thermoplasmata archaeon | reverse complement strand
GGTCCGGCATCCCCGCCGACGAGGTGGTCGACCAGCTGGAGGGCATCCGCAGCCCCCGCCTTGCGTGGGACCATCAGGAGAAGATCTACTCCGTCCCCGATGCCCTGAGCAAGGCCCTCAAGCGCCACCTCAGCGGGTACGACCAGACCACCCTGCAGCCCCAGGTCGAGAGCTTCGGGCCTGTCCTGGACGAAGAGCTGGACAAGGAGGCCCGGGACGGGGACGAGGCGATGGTGAAACAAGGTCTCAGCCCGGAATGTCCGGAGTGTGGGAGCCCCCTCATCTTCGAAGAAAACTGCATCAAGTGCCAACACTGCGGGTTCTCCGAATGCTAGACTCCCCCCAAAGGCCAAGTGGGAAGGGCCGGTGACCTCTGTCCCGGTCCTTCGCCACTCTTTTTTGGGCGGTCAAAGGCGGCGGGCAGAGACAAGACGTGATTTTCGGGGGCGCGGCCCGTGCGCGTCCAAATATGGCGGAAGCCCAATCCCCCAGACATGAGCCCGCCCCCTCCCAGGGAGAGAAATTCTGCGCCAGGCGTACTGGGTTTTGATTACGTCTCTCTGCCCGTGGAGGACTTGGAGGGGGCCGTCACCTACTATCGGGATACTCTTGGGTTGAAGCTTCGTTTCGTGACCCCAGGGCGCTGGGCGGAGTTCGATATGGGACCCATGTCCCTGGCCCTCTATCCTCGCGAGGAGGACGAACCCCGCGGCGGCGAGATCGCCTTTGCCGTCCGCAACCTTCCCGAGGCCGTCTCCCGTCTCGAGGCGAAGGGCGTTCTCTTCCCCCACGGGATCGAGGAATTCCAGACCCCAGCCCGGAGGGGTCGCCTGGTCCGATTTCGTGATCCGTTCGGCAACAAACTCGAGCTGGTCGAAGGCGACTGAAGGACAGGAGATTCCCATCCGAAGGTCGGTCCAAGGCCCATGCCAATGTCTTTATCGGCGCCATGTTTAGGCACGAGGAAGGGTCCTCCGAGGGAACGGGCATGGAGACCGTGATCGAGACACCGCACGGAAAGATGAGCGCTTTCGACATCGCGCAAGCCCAGATCGAGGCCACGGGCCGAAGGTTGGGGGTGGAACCGGATCTGCTGGAGATTCTCAAGGTGCCCAGCCGGGAGCTTACCGTGAACTTCCCCGTCAAGATGGACGACGGGACCGTCCGGGTCTTCACCGGGTTCCGGGTGCAGTACAACCAGGTCCTGGGCCCCTTCAAGGGGGGCATCCGATACCATCCGGATGTCACCCTCGAGGAGGTCCGGGCCCTGGCTGCCTGGATGACCTGGAAAACGGCCGTCATCGGGATTCCGTACGGCGGGGCGAAGGGCGGGGTCATCGTGGACGTGAAGGAGCTCAGCCCCCGGGAAGTCGAGCGAATCACGCGCCGCTTCACGTCGGAGATCTCCATCATCATCGGGCCGCACAAGGACATCCCCGCGCCCGATGTATACACGGACGCCCAAGTCATGGCGTGGATCATGGACACCTACAGCATGAACGAGGGCTACTCCGTGCCCG
>JBHHWA010000341.1:0-1533 GCA_046756285.1 Thermoplasmata archaeon | reverse complement strand
GCGCCCATGGCCCTCCCCTCCCTGGACTTCCTGGAGGCCGCACTGCCCCTCGTCGGCGACCGCGTCGGGCTCCTCACGAACGTACAGCACCGGCCCTGGGTGCGCGATGTGGTCCGCTATCTGGAGGAACACGAGAAGGAGGTCCTGTTAGGGGGGCCGGATGGGCGAACGGCCTACGAGGCGCAGCTGCTAGGATGCGACGTCCACCCCGCGCGGGAGGTCGATGGTCGGGTGGACGCCTTCCTCTACGTGGGCACCGGCGACTTCCACCCTCTGGGGGTGGCTCTCGCCACGCAGACGCGGGTCGTGGTGGCCGATCCATTCACGGAGGAGGTGCGGGACCTCGCGAAGGTGAAGGATCGGGTGCTGCGCACTCGGCACGCGGCCATCACCCTGGCCCAGGAGGCGGACTCCTTCGGGATCCTCATCTCCCGCAAGGTCGGGCAGTACCGCATGGCCCTCGCCCGGAAGATCAAGGCCTTGCTGGAGTCCAGGGGGAGGAAGGCCTACCTTCTCCTCATGGACACCGTGAGCCCGGAACTCCTGCAAGGCTATCGGGTGGAGGCCTTTGTCAACACGGCCTGCCCCCGCATCGCCATCGACGACGCTGCGCGGTACGAGAAGCCGATGCTGACCTGTCCCGAGTTGGAGGTGGCGTTGGGCCTGCGGTCCTGGGAACCGTATCCCTTGGACGAAATTACACCGCATCAGGTCCTCGGTTGACCGCCCGGCAGGCCACCTTTAAGCGGGATCGATTCGATTCCCAAAGGCCCATGGACTCCGCGGTCGTCCTCCTGAGTGGGGGCCTCGATTCGAGTACGACTCTGGCCATCGCGCGGGCCGATGGGTTTGCGGTCCACGCGATGACCTTTGCCTATGGTCAACGCCATGAGCGCGAAGTCCGGGCCGCACAGGCCGTTGCGAATGCGTTGGGGTCACGGGACCACAGGATCGTGGAGCTGAATCTCCGCGCCTTTGGGGGGTCGGCCCTGACGGACGACGGGATCGAGGTGCCCATGGCACGAGATCTGGAGGAGATCTCGGAGGGAATCCCTCGGACGTATGTGCCCGCCCGAAACACGATGTTCCTGAGTTACGCCCTTGCCTGGTCCGAGATTGTCGGGGCCAAAGCCATCTACATCGGCGCGAATTTCTTAGACGCCTCCGGGTATCCCGATTGCCGGCCGGAGTACTACGAGGCGTTCGAACGCGTGGCCCGGTTGGGCACGAAACGGGGGGTGGAGGGGGACCCAGTGACGATTCGACGTCCTCTGATTGAGATGACGAAAGCGGAAATTGTCCAGAGGGCTCTCGCCCTGGAGGTCCCCATCGATCTCACGTGGAGCTGTTACCTGGGAGGCGAGCAGGCGTGCGGCCTTTGCGATGCGTGCCAGCTCCGGTTGAAGGGGTTCCACGAGGCGGGAGTCCTCGACCCCATTCCGTATCGCGCGTATCCACGCTGGTACTCGGGGCAGAAAGACTGAACGCTCCCCCCAAGGCCCGCGAAGGTTGATAACCCGACTCGAATTGAAA
>JBHHWA010000340.1:0-1535 GCA_046756285.1 Thermoplasmata archaeon | reverse complement strand
GGACCCGATCGGAGACCCGGGCGTCGGCGATGGCGAAGGCGTGCGCCCCCTCCTCTCGCGGCGGCGATGCCATGTTCGGGGAGCCACGGCGGCGTGCGGTAAATAGGTGCTTCCAGGCCCGCACTTAGCTATATTTATCGTGGGCAGGTTGAGACGGGGGCCATGACGGAGTGGAGTGCCAGGCAGCTGAAAATCCTCAAAACCGTCCGGACGCTCCGCGTGGCCACGCTCTCCCCCCGAGGAGACCCCTTCAGCGCCCCCGTCCGCTTCTACTTCGACGGGAGTTCCCTCTACTTCACCTCGCCCGCGGAATCCGAACAGGTGGCCCACCTACACGCCAACCGACGCCTTGCGGTCCTCGCCGACACGGCAGAGGACGGGACCCTCCAGGGTTTCGTCGTGCAGGGCCTAGCCGAGTGGGTCCGCAGCGATCGGGAGTCCCAGGGGGTCTGGGAGGCGCTGACGGCGAAGTACCCGGACTCCTCCCCGGAGGAGGTCCGAGGCCCCCTGGTCAAGGTTGACGCCGTTCGCATCCAGGACCTCGGATAGACGGTCTGCTTCCGCCACGGCGATGCGTTAAGTAGCGAGGCGTGGGTTATGTCCTGGCGGCTCTCGCGTTGGGGAGACCGCATCGGAGGAGACGCAGATGACGGCGGTAGGCGTGATCATCCTGAAGAGCTTTCACGAGACGAGGCCGAAGCTGGCCTCGGTGCTCAACGTGGGAGAGCGGAGGGCGCTCACCAAGGCCATGTTTGAGGACGTGACCAACGCGGCCCAGGGCTGCCCGGAGCTCAGTCAGATCGCGGTCATTAGCCCGGAGGAGGAAGTGTTGGAGCGCGCCAAGGAGCGGGGCCTCTTGCCCATCGAGGAGACCGACCCCCACGACATGGACACCGCCTTTCGCCTCGGCGTGCAATTCTCCCAGGATCGGGGGGGCGACCCCCTCGTGTCCCTCCCAAGCGACCTGCCCCTCCTGACGTCGGATGACCTTAGCTACCTCCTCAGTCGGGTCGGGAAGGGACCCTCTGTCTTGGTGGTTCCCTCCACCATCGGGCCTGGGACCTCGATCTTAGTGACCTCTCCCCCCGACGTCATCGAGCCCCGCTTCGAGGCCGACGACCATCTGGCCCACCTGGAGGAGGCGATGCGGAAGGACGTCCCGGCCGAGGTGGTGGACCTGCTTCAGGGCGGACTAGATGTCGACACGCCGAAGGACCTGGCACGCCTCTTCCTGGTGGAACGGCCCAGCAAGACGCGGGACCTCTTGGAGGATATGGAACTCCTCGACCGCTTCCGCCCCTTCTTCTAGGCCTAGAGTTCGATGTCGATGCCGAGCTTGTCGGTGAGCTCCTTGTAGCGGTTCCGGATCGTGACCTCGGTCACCCCGGCCACGTCCGCCACCTCCCGCTGGGTCCGCCGCTCGTTGCCCAGAATGGAGGCGATGTAGATGGCGGCCGCCGCGACGCCCGTGGGTCCCCGACCGGACGTGAGCTCCTTTTCCGTGGCCTGCTTCAGGATGTCCATCGCCTTCGACT
>JBHHWA010000339.1:0-1550 GCA_046756285.1 Thermoplasmata archaeon | reverse complement strand
GGCACGCCCGGGAAGTGGGTGGGCCGGTGCTTCTGGATCGCCTTGAAGGTGTCCTTCTTGTGGAACTGGGGCAGCAGGATGATGCTCGCGCCGTTGTGGATGGCCACGTTCATACAGACCGTCATCCCATAGGTGTGGAAGAACGGGATGACGGCCAGGACGCGGCCGTGATCCCCCATGTAGCTGAGGGCGCTCCCTTGGAGGGCATTGGACACCTGGTTGTAGTGGGTCAACATGACCCCCTTGGGCGTCCCCGTCGTCCCGCCCGTGTAGAGGAGCAGGGCCAAGTCCTCTTTGGAATCGATGCTCACGGGCTGCAACTCGCCCTGGGCGACCTCGAGTTCATCCGGGAAGCGGGTGGTGCCTGGGAACTGGCGCGGCTGCGCCTTCTTGAGGAAGGCAAGCCGAGCGAGCATGCGCGGCATGTAGTCGGTGATGCTCGTCAGGATGACCCGCTCGAGGGGGGAGTCCTGCCGAACGCTGTGGACAGGTTCGTAGACGAGATCCAACGCGATCATAATCTTTGCGCCGCAGTCGTCGAGCTGGGCCTTGATTTCCCGCTCCACGTAGGTGGGGTTGAACGGAACGCTGATTCCCCCCGCCTTCAGGATGCCGAAGTGCGAGATGAGAAACTGGGGGCAGTTGGGGAGGAAGAGGGCCACGCGGTCCCCCTTTTGCACGCCAAGCTGCTGGAGTCGGACGGCCATCTTGTCCGAGAGCGCGTCCAGCTCCCCGTAGGTCATCTCCCTGTTGTAGAAGATCGTGACCGGAGCTTCCGGGACACGGGCCGCCGTGTCCTGGAGGAGCTGATACAATGGCATCTCCGGGTACTCCAGGGTCTCCGGGACACCCTCGGGCCACGCGTCTACCCAAATGCGATCCTTGGCCTCTGCCATGCAAACCCCCCGCGGCTCGTCGAGCGAGCCAGGGCTATTAAACAATTGCTCCAGGTCGCCGTATCCGAAACGCTCTTTTAGAGAACCCGTCTGGAAGTGGAGGCGGTGTGTGGATGGAGCCGAGGGAGCGCCGGGGGCAGGGTCAATTCCGGGCGGCTCTCAACCGGAATGCGTCTCTGCTGATCCTAGGGGGGGCAATCGCCAACGTGCCGATTGGTTTCATTCTGGTCGCCCTCCCGGTCTATCTCTTTCGACTTCCCACGGTCGAGACAACCCTGATCGGCGTGGTCTTGACCACCGTCGGCCTCTCGGCGGTCGCGCTCTTCATTCCCGTCGGGCTCCTGGCGGACCGCCTGGGGCGCCGCCGCATGCTCGCCCTGGGGGGCCTGTCGGCCTCCTTCTCCCTCTTTCTCCTCGGCTTCGTGGAATCCCTCGCCGGTTTCCTCGCGTTCGCCGCGGTCTTTGGTGCGGCCGAGGCGTTCTATTTCACGACCTGGAACGCCCTCCTCGCGGACGCGAGTTCGGATCGGACGCGAACCACGGTGTTCGGCCTCAGTTTCTTCGCCGCCGCCGTGGGGCTGGCAGTTGGGACCCTCCTCGGCGTCGTCGCCGACGATGCGGTGCAGATGGGCTTGAGCCCCCAGGCCGCCTATC
>JBHHWA010000338.1:0-1555 GCA_046756285.1 Thermoplasmata archaeon | reverse complement strand
CGAGGGAACGGAAGGACCCTTCTGCCCCGACGGCCTTGATGCCGTCCTCCATCATCGTCATACAGAAGGGGCAGGCTGTTGCTACGCCTTCGGCCTGGGTGGCGACGGCCTCCTCCGTTCGATCCACGTTGATGCGCTTGCCCACGCTCTCCTCCATCCACATCCGGCCGCCTCCCGCTCCGCAGCAGAGCTGGTTCTCGCGATGGCGGGGCATCTCACGGAGCTGGAGTCCCGGGATGCTACGAAGGGCCTTCCGCGGGGACTCGTACAGTCCGTTGTGCCGTCCCAGGTAGCAGGAGTCGTGCCAGGCCAGGTCGAGGTCCGTTTCCCGGAGGGGGAGTCGGCCCGCGGCGAGGAGTTCTTGGATGAGTTCCGTGTGATGGACCACCTCGTACGGGCCGCCGAACTCCGGATACTCGTTCCGGAAGGTGTTGAAGCAGTGGGGGCACGTGACGACGATGCGCGTCACCCCGTGGGACCGGAGGGTAGCCACGTTCTCCTCCATGAGGGTCTGCGCCAGGTACTCGTTCCCAATCCGCCGGGCGGGGTCGCCGGTGCACTTCTCCTTCGTCCCCAGAATCGCGAAGCGGAGGCCGGCGGCTCGGAGGATCTTGACCAACGCGCGGGCGACCCGCTGGTTCCTCGGGTCGAAAGAAGCGGCACAACCCACCCAGTAGAGGAGGTCCAGGTCCGGGGTCTCGGACTCCTCCCGGAGCGGCACGTCGAGGCCCTCGGCCCACGCAGCCCGCTGGTCCCAGGGCACCCCATAGGGGTTGAAGTTGGTCTCCACGCTCTGAAGCGCCTCCTGGGCCGAGGCCGGGAACGCGCCCTGTTCCATGACCAGATTCCGCCGGAGTTCCACGATGGGGGCGACGTGCCGAATGGAGACTGGGCACGTCTCCACGCAGGCGTTGCAGGTAGTGCAGGCCCAGAGTTCCTCCTCCCCCACGACGTAGGGGGCCGGCCGTTCCGGCTCCTCCCGCTTCTCTTGGAAGGTCAGATCTCGGAGGGTGAGGATGACCTTCATGGGATCCAGGGGCTTCCCCGTGATCCACGCAGGGCACACGCTCGTGCACCGTCCGCACTCGGTGCAGGAGTCGAACATGAGGCGGTCCTGCTTAGAGAAGTAGGCCGTGCTGGCGGCTCCGAGCTGGACCTGGTCTGCCTCCGGTCCGGTGAACTCCTCTAGGCGGAAGGGCGTCGGAAGCTGTCCGTAGGGGCGGAGGGAGGCGGTGTACGTGTTCGCGGGCGAGGTGACCATGTGGAGGAACTTCGTGTAGGGGATGCTCGCGATGAACCCGAAGGTCACGAAGGCGTGGGACCACCAGAGGACGTAGTAGGTGGCCTCCAAGGTCGGCGTGACGATCCCTGGCGTCAGGAGGCCTACGGCGACGAATGGGCGGGAGAGGGCGTACCCGACGAAGGAGTAGGGGTACCAAGGCTGATGCGGCGTGGCCCCGAGGCGGATGGCCTCGAGGGCGAACCCCTGGACGGCCAGGACGAGGAGGATGAGCAGGAGGTAGTAGTCCCCCCACCCGGTCCGCAGGTGCTTCGG
>JBHHWA010000337.1:0-1562 GCA_046756285.1 Thermoplasmata archaeon | reverse complement strand
TGGCTCTGGGACAAGCGGCTTGGCCTCTTTCTGATCGTCCTCCTGCTCGTGAGTGGCACGTTGAACGCGGTCCTCAAGGCCTTCTTTGGGCTTCCGCGTCCCCCCGCCGGACTTCACAAGACCGTCCCCCCTCTGACGGGCAACGGCTTCCCAAGCGGCCATGCGCAGACCTCCACCGCCTTTTGGTCCGCCATCGCGCTCATCTCTCGAGGGTGGTGGATCCTCCTCGCCGTCGCCATGATTACCCTGGTGGCGTTCTCCCGCGTCTACCTTGGAGTGCACTTCGTCGGGGACGTCCTCGGAGGGGTGGCAATCGGCCTGGGGCTCGGCGTGGCTGGCTACGTGGGATTCCGAGCGTCGTTTTGGGGGCGCCTGCGCGTACCTCAGAGGCTGGTGTTGGCCGTGGTCCTGCCCGCGGCCTTCTCGGGGGTCCTCCTGCTGCTGGGAGAAGCCGCGTACCTTTTCTGGGGGCTCCTGACGGGCCTGGGCGTGGGGTACGTGTTGGAGGAGGCGTGGGTGGGGATGGAGAGGGCGCGGACCGTGGGCTCCGCCCTGCTCCGGGTCGCGATCGGCATTCCTGCGGTAGGCGGTCTCGCGCTTCTCGGAATGCGTTTCTCCGACCCGATGATCGTCCTGCCCCTCTTCCTCGTGCTGGGCTTTGCGGTGTCGCTGGTCCTACCTTGGGCCTTCCTCCGGCTCGAAAAAGCGCTCTCAACGAACCGGTGAGCTGACCATCAAAGAACGAGCCTACTCGACCTCGATACGCTTCAGCCTGGACTTCTTGGAGCCCTCCTTGATCTGGTCGATGCGGGCCTGGGCCAGAGACTTCACGGCCTCGAGGAACTCCAGGCGCGCCGCACGGAGGTGCTTCCAGACGTCATCCATGTCGGGGAAAATCTCGGGGACCTTGAGCTTGATGTCCATCTCGTTTTCCTCCTTGCGAACCCATGAACTCGGGAGGCTTAAAAGGTACGGAAGCACGCTTCTTTAGGAAGCGGGGGCCGGCTCTTGGAGGCGGATAGAGAGAGTGTCCTCCTCCAGCTCCGCCCCGACGGGTTCGTAGTCCGTGAGCACCTCCGGGAGGGTGAAGATGCGCCGCCAGTTGGCGGCTTCCACCACGAGGATGCCCCCCCGGTTCAGCAGCCTCACGTCCTCCTTCTCCAGGAAGGGAGCCTTCAGCCGGATCTCGACGTGCCCCGCTTCCGCCTTGATCATCTCGAAGGGCGGCTCCTTGACGTAGTGATCCAGGGGATCCCGCTCCGCGTACAGGTGGCGGGCTACCTGCCGCAGCCGGTCCACGCCCATGACCTCGTCCCGCAGGAGGGGGACCTTCAAAATGGGCAGCCCTTGGAAGGAGTCCTCGATGATTTTCAGGTTCTCCTTCTGCAACT
This sequence comes from Thermoplasmata archaeon, assembly GCA_046756285.1. Lineage (GTDB taxonomy): Archaea > Thermoplasmatota > Thermoplasmata > RBG-16-68-12 > JAJISG01 > JAJISK01. The sequence goes on along the minus strand of JBHHWA010000337.1, from coordinate 171 downwards.
CCACCCACCGGGCCATGTAGCCCCCCGCGTCCTCGGGCAACAACCGGTTGACGATGACCGCGTCCGTCGGGTAGCCGTACAGCGAGAGGTTCGTGTAGGCCCGGCGTGTCTCCGCAATGACGAGCTTCTCCGCGTTCGTGACGAGACGGACGGAGGTCGTCTCCGGGTCCT
>JBHHWA010000336.1:0-1568 GCA_046756285.1 Thermoplasmata archaeon | reverse complement strand
CGCCGGACGGGCGCCCCCACGTACTTTTCAGCTGCTGCCATTGCCTTATCCCTCCTTCATTGCCGCCGTCGCCAGGACGGCCTTGACGACGTTCACGTATCCGGTACATCGACACATGTTGCCCGATATCCCCTCGCGAACCTGCGCTTCCGTAGGCTCGGGAATCCGCTCCAAGAGTTCGTAAGACGCCATGATCAGCCCCGGTGTGCAAAAGCCACACTGCAACCCGTGGTTCTCAGAGAAGGACGTCTGAAGAGGATGGAGCTCCCCGTCCGAGGCCAATCCCTCGATGGTGAGGACGTCGGCCCCGTCGGCCTGGACGGCAAACATGGAGCAGGACTTGATCGCGCGACCGTCAACGATCACGGTGCACGCCCCGCAGTGGCTCGTGTCGCAGCCAACGTGGGTGCCCGTGAGACGCAGGTGATTACGCAGGAAGTCAACCAGTAGGACGCGGGCCTCGACGTCTTCCTCATACGCCTCGTCATTTACGGTCAGCGCAACGTGATGCAGCTTCGTTTCTCCCTCCATCAGTCCGCCCTCCCAGTCCAGTGATTAGGCTCTTTCCTCATGCTCAGTACCCTCCTTCTGCCCTTTCCAGGGCGGTCTCCAACGCCCGCCGGGCAAAGACCTCCACCATGGCCCGCTTGTATTCTGCAGACCCTCGGAGGTCGTCTGTGGGCTCGGCCGCCTGGGCTGCCAGGCTGGCCGCCTCGGCCACGGCCGCCTCGTCCCCCGGGCTGCCTCGCAGGCGCTCTTCCCCCTGCTGGGCACGGAAGGGGGTTGCTCCCACTGCCGTAAGGGCAAGTCCTGCTTGGCTCACGGTGCCATTCCCATCTAGCCGTAGCTGTGCGGCTACCCCGACGGTGGCGAAGTCACCCGCTTTCCTCTTGAGCTTCTTGTAGCTTCCACCGGAACCGTTCTCGACAGAGGGAACCCGAATCTCCGTGAGGACCTCGCCGGGTTCCAAGGCGGTGGTGAATGTGTCCATGAAGAAGTCGTCCAACGAAATGGTCCGAACCCCCTTCGCAGACGTGGCGGTGACCTCGCTCTCGAACGCCAAGAAGGCCGCTCCCCAGTCGGAGGCAGGGTCGGCATGGGCCAGGGACCCAGCGGGGGTTCCCAGGTTGCGCACCTGAACGTCCCCGATGGTCTTCGCGGCGTCGGCAAGGAGGGGGTAACGACCGCGGACGACCTCCGCGTTCTCCAGGTCCCGATGGCGTGCCAGGGCCCCGATGCGGAGTGCACCATCCTCCTCCTTCACGTATCCCAGATCTTCGATTCGATTGAGATCGACGAGAACCCCGAGCGGCTCGCCTACACGAAGCTTCATCAGGGGGACCAGGCTCTGCCCCCCCGCCAGGACCCTCGCCCCGTCGCCATGGCGGTCCAAAAGCTCGACAGCCTCGCTGAGCGAGGTCGGCGCATAGTAGTCAAACCTTGCTGGCATCAAGCTCCTTCCCCCAGAGCCAGACGCCATCCGGTCTCGCACTAAAAACCTTTGTGGAAGGACATGACCCTCCTTGGGTAGGCTACCGATAAGAGCGCGCTGACGATGCTAGCTGAGG
>JBHHWA010000335.1:0-1572 GCA_046756285.1 Thermoplasmata archaeon | reverse complement strand
CCGACCTCAGGTCGTGCTGAGGACTTTGGCGGTGGATTTGGGCAGCCCGGCGAAGGCGACGAGGGCCTCCACCTCCATGAAGTGCAGCCGTCCGAGGAAGACGAGCACGTGAAGGGGCGGGCCCGGATCCGCCTTGAGGAGGCGCTCCACCCGGTCCGCGAGGAGGGTGGGTCGGGAGGAACCCAGGGACCCCGCGATGCACGCCACGGTCTCGGGGCCGATCGCCCCCTGGGCAGAACGGCCCTCCAGATCCAGCAGGTACTCCAGGCCCTCCCGGGGGGTCATGAGCCGATCCTTCTTCAGATCCAGAAGGACCAGCGTGTGCAACCCGGCCGCCTGGTTCGCCACGACGACGTCGTAGGGGCTACGAGGTGCAAAGCCCGCCTCGCGTAAGGGGAGCGTCGTCGTCCGGCCGAACTTGTAGTGCTGGAGGCCGAGGGCACCCGCCGCAGCCGTGAGGGCGGACACACCGGCGACGACACGGGTGGCAATTCCTAGGCGGTAGGCGCGCAAGCGCAGGTCCACGTGGGTCGTGGCGGCCATGGAGTCCCCCGCTGTCAAGAGGCCGACCTTTCCCCGTTTGGCGGCCTCCAGAACCATGCCTCCGTCCTCCACCTCCTCCCGACTTAGAACCCGGATGTTCTTCCCTAAAATCCCTTCCAGCCGGTCCGCGGTCCCCCCCGCCAGGCGAGACGTGTAGAATTCGGCAAACAACGCGTCGCAAGAGCGGGCTTCTTCGCGGGCCCGCACGGTAAGGTCCCGTTCGTCATGGAGGCCCAAGCCGATGAACAGGAGTTCGCCCATGGCCGCTCCTCAAAAGAGACCCTGGATGAACCAAATGGCCGCGAAGGTGACCACACCGATCAGGGCCATCCGCAGCCCCCGCAGCAGGCCGGGCCGACCCGTGAGGCGTCCCAGGTACGTGCCGACCACGAACAGGACGGCCACGGCAATGGCGACGGAGAAGAAGGCAGCGGGAATCCCGCCGATTTCCAGGGAAGAAGAGAGGTAGAAAGGCGCTGCGGTGGCAGCGAAGACCGCCAAGGGTGCGACGACGTTCACGGCGACGACGAAGTAGCGTGAGATATCGAGGGCCCGGTCGGCCTCCGTCCCGTCGAGGGTCGTGAGCATGGCCCGCTCCAGTTCGCGGAGCCGGATCTCCGCCTCGACCTTCTCGGCCTCGTAGACGCTGGTGCCGGTGGAGATGCCGAGGGCAAGGGTGGCGGCAAACATCGTCCCGACCACGGTCCCTATGTTCGTCCCCGGGACCAGGGCGACGCCGACGACGATCCCCATGGCGACAAAGGTCGAATCGAAAACGGTGTTGACGAAGTAGCGGCGAAAGGCCTGCGCGAGGAGGGCCTTCCAAGACATTCGGAGGACTCCCGCCACGGCTTCTCTGCCCGGCGTAGCGAATGGCGGCGTATAAGGCTTATCCGGAAGCAACCGGCACGTCCACGCGGAACCCTTAGACCTGGGAGGGCCATCTCCCTTCGTTGGCCACTCTCGTTGCCGTGGTGCCGAAGGAGGAAGGGGAGACGGCCCGTCGGAAGCTGGAACAGGCGGGCATAC
>JBHHWA010000334.1:0-1577 GCA_046756285.1 Thermoplasmata archaeon | reverse complement strand
GGAGCTGGTGACAGGCCGATGCAGGGCGGCACGAAGGGGTCCCAAGTCAACATCGCCGGCCTCCGGTCCAACGACTTTCTCAAGTGGGTCAACGAGAACGTCGACGAGACCATGCACAAGGCGAAGGAGCGCTTCTTGCCCCGGAACCTCGTGGACCGCTTCCTGAACTGGGCGAAGCGGAATTCGCCGTGGCCCCTCCACTGGGGCATCATGTGCTGCGCCATCGAGATGGCCGCCACTTCGGACCCTCGCTTCGACGCGGAGCGGTTCGGGATCATCTACCGCTCCACGCCCCGGCAGACGGACATCCTCCTCCTCAACGGGCCCATCAGCCTGAAGCTTCGACCCATCGTCCTGCGCCTGTACGAGCAGATGCCCGATCCCAAGTGGGTCATCGCCATGGGGGAGTGCACGATCTGCGGGGGGCCCTACTACGACTCCTACAGCGTGATCAAGGGCTCCTACACCATCGTCCCGACGGACGTCTTCATCCCCGGCTGTCCCGTCCGGCCGGAGGCGCTCCTGGACGGGTTCCTGAAGCTCCGGAAGAAGATCGCGGCGGAGAAGCAGGGATACATCGCCACCCGCACCGGCCGCCTGGTGAGCTCCCGGGAGGGCCAGCTGCGCCAGTGGGACCAGGGAGAGATGACCTACGAAGTCCCCCAAGTCCAAGACCCGAAAATCAAGGGCTGACAGCGCTTCCATCACGAAGCTCTTCCTGCGGCCCATGATGTTCACGCTCAAGCAGTTCTTCCGCTCCACCTTCTTCCGCCGGCCCAATACCGTCTTGTATCCCTACGAACGGCCGACGTTCCCCGAGAACGTCCGGAATCAGCATGAGATCGACTGGGACAAGTGCATCGGGTGTGAGATCTGTCGGAAGGTGTGCCCCAACGAGTGCATCTACTTCGAGTTCGTGGACGTCGGTGCGGACTACCAGCCCGGCCCCCTGCGGTCGGAGATGGACACCATCAAGAAGCAGGTCCGGCGGCCGGCCGTGGACGTCGGCCATTGCCTCTTCTGCGGGGACTGCGAGGAGTTCTGCCCCACCGACGCGTACGGCTTCATCGACACCATCGAGCTGGCCGACTACTCCCGGGAGGATCTCTACTACCACGCCGAAGAGCTCATGAAGGACCCGGAGGCGAGCGACAAGGAGAAGGTCCTCTTCAACCGGATGGGGGAGGAGCCCATCCTCCAGGTGGACGTCTGCATCGGGTGCCTGCGGTGCGCCCGGGAGTGCCCCACCCTCTGCATCGATATGGTCCCGGGCCCCAACGTGCGGAAGGACAAGCCCGTCCCCATCCCGGACGTCGACTACTCCCGCTGCATCGGGTGCGCCCAGTGCGTGGACGTGTGCCCGGTGAACTGCCTCCACATGGAGGATATCGAGGTGGACGATGCCTTCTTCTACCACGTGAACCCCCAGGAGGAGACGCCCATCGTCAGCACCCTGGTGGAGGAGTAGGCGGGCCTTTGCCTCCTGGATGGGGGCGGCGGTCGCGGGGGACCGTAGCGTGAACGTGGATGTGAAGCGCGCCCTGGAACGTGATCGGACCATCGACATCACGACCATC
>JBHHWA010000333.1:0-1578 GCA_046756285.1 Thermoplasmata archaeon | reverse complement strand
CCGTGTACAGCCTCACGACCCTGCCGTCCGCTGGGAACGTGCTCGGGAACGGGAGCGGGCAGGTCCTCTTTAGTCGGCAGGCAGTGGCCGACGCGATGCTAGGAGCTAGTTCAAAGAGCTATTCGATCCTCGCCTGGCGCCAGCTGTGAGGATGATAGTCCGGCAGGAATCGCGGTTCGCTTTGACTGAGACGCTCGGCGCCGGTGCTCCAACATCCGACGGGCCGATCAAAGAGCTGGGAGCCGTGTTGCGCGACAGCGGGGGGGAGAGGGGGATAGTCCTCGTCACTGCGCTTCTCGTGATGCTCCTCCTCATGCCCCTCGGGGCCATCTTCCTCGGCCTCGCCCTCACGGAGAGCATGATCGCCTCGAACCAGGTCACTACGGCGCAGGGCTTTAACATCACCGAGGCGGGGATCGAGCATGCCCGGGGGGAGCTGATCGGTGCCAACATTAATGCCATTCTAGCCAGCAATCCACCCCTCATCAATTTCACCAACGGGGGCCAGACTGTCAGTTTCGCAGGCGGGACGTACAGTGTCACAGTCGCCAACAATATCGTTGGCGTTGGGAGCATTCCGGCTGATCCGGGAGGCGCGAACAACGATACGGATAATATCGTGGTCCTCACTGCAAATGGAACCCTTGGAAACGCCGCCTCCTCGATCCAGGTAGTAGTGCAACGGGCGCCGGCCATTCCGCCGGGCGCGAGGGCCGCAGTCACGACCAACGGGCCAGCGGCGACCAACGGCAATCTCCTGATCGACGGCCGCGATCATGACGTGAACGGGAAATACCTTACCGGAGACCCCGGAACCTACGGGATCTTTACAGCGGGCAGCTATTTCCAGGGAGGTAGTTCCGACGTGGGAGGAACTGACACCGGCGGTTTCGACCATGTCCCGGCACAGCCGGCGGACCCCGCGGTGATTGAAGACAACTACACCGGGTCGATGGCGGCCACCCCAGATGAAGCCATGGGGTACTCTACTGAGGGCGCCCTCGAGAGCTTAGCCCAGTCCGGGGTAAACGGGAGCCAATATGTGACGGACCCGGCCAGTCTCACTTACCCGCTCTCCGGGGTTACCTACGTCGAACTACCTTGTGGTGGCACCTGGGTGCCTGCAAATATCGACGGCGAGGGGATCCTGGTCGTCCACAGTGACTGCTATGACGCAGTCATTAAGAATTTGAACATCGGAACATTTAAAGGGCTGCTCATGGCCGACGACATCGTCCACATCCATACCACCATCATCGGGGCCGTCGTCAGCCTCACCACCGCGCCCTCCTCCGGAAATGTAATCGGAAATGGAAGTGGGCAGGTCCTCTATAGTCGGCAGGCGTTGGCCAACGCCATGGCAAGCGTCTCCGGCAGCTATCGGATCCTCGCCTGGCGGCAGCTGTGAAGCCGCGATCCACTCCGGGGGATTCCGCCTCGGTTGAGGCTATAGCTCCGCTGCTATCGCATCGATTCAGAATGGTCCAGGAGTCCTTCGATGCCGGCTGGCGGAGAGCGGAGAAGGGTTCCGCCGCCTCCGGGGTCTACTTGGTTAACCCGGAAGGGCTCCAAGAAGCC
>JBHHWA010000332.1:0-1581 GCA_046756285.1 Thermoplasmata archaeon | reverse complement strand
GAGGCCCTGAATGGAGGGCAGACCCGGACGCCGCCGGTCAGGTTGTATCCGCTCTGGCGGGGTTCGGTAAGGATTATAGGTCCAACCCTCTGTGGCCCGGGAGGTTATGGGGTCGTTGCGGAAAACCCAGGCATAACGGCGGAATTGGACGTTGCCCACGAACGAGAACAAGACCGCCGTCCGCCGCTTCATCGAGGAGGTGGTCAACCGCAAGAAGCTGGACGTCATCGACGAGGTCTTTGCGGAGGACGTGGTGCACCATCAGGCCACCCGCGAGGTTCGGGGGCGGGAGGCCCTCCGGGAGGCGGAGGCGGAGTACCTCCGGGCCTTCCCCGACGAGACCGTCACCATCGTGGACGAGGTGGCCGAGGGAGACCGGGTGGCCGTGCGGTGGACTTGGAGGGGCACCCACGCCGGCGAGTTCGCGGGGTACGCCCCGACGGAGAGGCTCGTGAAGACGCAGGGCATCGTGCTCATCCGCCTCGCCGATGGAAGGATCGCCGAGATGTGGGAGTACGACGATCAAGTGGGCTTCCGGCAGCAGCTCGCCGAGGGCGAGCCGGACAAGGGCTAGGCAGGTTCAGACCACGCCATGTTTCCGAGCGAGCTCAATCACATCCGCAGGATTGGGCGGCTCAGGGCCAGACATCAACGGCGCGAGCTCCTCGAAGTACTCCTTCGTCCCCGGAAACTCCAGCTTGTGCTTTCTTGCGATCTCTAGGATGCGGCCCATCTCCGGAGGACCGGCCTCCATCACAGCGGCAATCTCCTCAAAATAGGATTCGATCCCCGCCGGTGAGACAATCTCAAGGACCCTCGCCTTTGACTTCCCGGAGTTCCAGAATGTGTGGGGGACCTCCCTAGGTTTGACCACGATGGAACCTGCGGTGGCCCGCAGTTGCTGACCACCCACTTGCACGGTCACCTCGCCCTCGAGGACGTAAGAGATCTCGTCTTCAGCGTGGTGAAGGTGCGGCGGGCCCGCGAATCCCCCCGGCTCCGACAGATGCTCGATCACTGTCACGGCACCCTTCGTGTCTTGGCTCGCGAGTTTGACGGTGACCTCCGCTCCGCGGAGGAGCCGCATCGATCTCCCTGCGCCGGGCGGGATGAGATACTCTCCCTGGCTCTCTCCCATAGGTTACACCTGCCAGCCCGACTTCTGGTACCACGGATAACCTTTGTGCCCAGCGTTGGGAGAACCCTTCCGCACTGAGCCGAGAGGGAAGGTCAGAGAGCACAAGAATCCCTCGAAGGTGTTGCAACCCAACGTGTTAGCCTGAGGCGATGCCCCCAGCACTCCACTCGAGAGACAGTCAGTGCAGATAGCACTCCAAATCGCTCCACTGCGGCGATCCGCAAAGAGGGTAGGGAGGGAGGGCCAGGTCACGGCTGTAAGCCCCCTTCCGCCCACTATTCGCCTGCCTTCGCGCGTTCGTTGATGAATTTCGTTTATCGGCGAGGAGAACGGAGGTCGCGCCAAGACACCGTAACCCTGAAGTCGTGGAATCACATCCCAGCCCCAAGCGCCGAGGAGGGGCGCATCCAAATACCCAAGGCCCGGACCCGGGGGGAGGTGAA
>JBHHWA010000331.1:0-1584 GCA_046756285.1 Thermoplasmata archaeon | reverse complement strand
TGGATGGACGGGGGCGGGCTCGGGGCGGAGCGATGCGTCAGGAGCAATCCCTCGAAGGTTATCGAGCCTCGGTGCTCCCTCTCATCGAGGCGACCCTCCGCAGAGCCGTGGAAGGGGGAGACCTGCGAGACCTCTATCGGTACGTCGTCGAGGGGGGCAAGCGACTCCGCCCGACCCTCACCCTCCTCGTGTGTGATGCCCTGGGTGGCGATCGGGGTATGGCCCTGGACCTCGCGTGTAGCGCGGAACTTACCCATTGCGCCTCCCTATGCCTCGACGACATCTTGGATGGACACGGGGAACGGAGGGGGAAGGCGGCCCTTCACCTCGCGGGGGACCTCCGGCAGGCGGTCACCACCGGCTTCACGCTCCCGAGCATCGCCCTCAACCTCGCCGCCCGCCACGGTGCCATGGCCGCCCAGACCCTCTCTGAGGCGTGGGTCTCGATGTGCTTGGGCGTGTACCTGGAGGAGACCCCCGAAACGGTTTCGTGGGAGGCCTACCGGCGCATCATCGAACTCAAGACGGGGCGGCTCTTCGCCGCATCATCCGCCTTCGGGGCCTTGGCCTCCCGCCGGGACGGAGAGAGCTTTCGACGGTTCGGCCTCCACCTCGGGAACGCCTACCAGATGGCCGACGACCTCCAGGACGGGTGGGGGGGAGAGTGGCTCCCCCGCCTCCAAGGTCACATGACCAACGAGGTTCATCAGGCAGAGGCGGAGGCCGCCGCGTGGGAGGGATCCCGGCCCGAACTGCTGGCGATTCTGCGACGGGCACCACGGGAGCTCCTCGGCCTGAAGGGGGCCGTCCCCTGAGCCTTACGCGGTATGACGTGGTCGTAGTTGGATCAGGGCCGGCGGGTTCCACGGCCGCGAGGGAGGCCGCCTCCCAAGGCGCCTCGGTTTTGATACTGGAGAAGGCCAAGACCGTGGGCAAGCCCGTCCGGTGTGGGGAGTTCCTTCCCTCCCTGAAGGAAATTCGGCGCATCTGCGCGGACACGGAGGGTCTCGAAGACCTCTTCGACCTGCCCAACCGCGTCCTGGGGCGCTTCATCGAACGTGCTCGCGCCTATGCCCCCTCGGGGCGGGTCTTTGAGGTCGACTTTCAAGGCCATTCCATCTGGAGAGATCGACTGGATCGCTATCTGGCCCGGGAGGCGGTCGACGCGGGTGCCGAGCTGTGGACCGACACGCCCTTCCTGGGCTTCGACAACGGCACCATCGTGACACCTCGGACCCGGATCCGAGGGTCGGCGGTCGTGGGGGCCGACGGGCCTCGCTCGCTGGTGGCTCAAGAGAAGGGGTTTCCTGAACACCCGCTCCTCTTCCCCGCCCTCTCCCTCTCCCTTTCCGGGTCCTTCGATCCCGTCTTCGAGGCCTACTTCGGTGGATCCGCACCCGGGGGGTACGCGTGGGTCATTCCCCGGCACCACGATGCCAACGTGGGGCTTGGGGTGCGGCCCGATCTGAAGCAGGACCCGATCCAGGACGCCTTGGAATTCTTCCTGAAGGCCCGGGGACTTCGGGCGACCTCGGCCCCCACGGGCGGCTTCGTCCCGATGAGCGGCCCGCTGCCGGAGACGGT
>JBHHWA010000330.1:0-1604 GCA_046756285.1 Thermoplasmata archaeon | reverse complement strand
CCGAGGGTTCAAATAGCGAACGGGGCGACCGAACGGTAGCAGGTGGACTGGATTGGCTGACGCCCGCTTCGGCGTGTATCGTGGGGACCTTCCCTTTCCCGTCGAGACGCTCCGACACCGCTACGTCGCTCCTTTCGGCGGACGATCCGACGAACTCGCGGAGGGCGAAGTGGGCATCCACGCCCGAGCCCTCGCGCAGAACACCGAACTCGTGCCCCGCCAGGACAAGGTTCTCATTTCCGTCCTTGGCCCGAGTCGCCCGCGGCCCCTCTACACCCAGACTCCCTTCGAGGTCGTGGCCCTGGACGTGCGTCGACCGGATGCCCTCCTGAGGTCGTCGCAAGGGGAGGCCGTGCTGCCGAAGGGACCCTCGTGGGACATCATCCGGAGGCCCCTCCTCGAGCCGGCCCGCGGAGAACGGCTTATCCTCAACGGGGTGGCGTCCCGCATCCTTGGGGAAGATCCCGGCAGTCTCCTCGCGCGCGTGCTGCGAGACCACCTAAGCCAGCAGACCGGCCCACCGGAATCCTGAGGCTCACTCCTGCTAGCCGAGCCCGGCGGCGTCCCCTTATACGATGTGGAGGATAGTTCCGGGGTGAAGGTCGGAGTGACGGCCGTCCAGGGGGACGTCAGCGAGCACCTGGACGCCGTGGACACAGCGCTCCGGGACCTCTCCTTGACCGGCCACGCGGTCGCCGTCCGTCGTCCCGAAACCCTGGAAGACGTCGCGGCGCTAGTCGTGCCCGGAGGGGAGAGCACGACCATCTCGAAGCTGCTGGACGAGTTCGCGCTCGCCGAGGGGATGGTCCGGCGGGCGGAAGAGGGGATGCCCCTCCTGGGGACCTGCGCGGGCTGCATCCTTCTTGCGAAGGAGGGGGATTCCCAGGTCACGGCCACGGACACGCGCCTCCTAGGCCTCATGGACATGGCCGTCGACCGGAACGCCTACGGGCGGCAGCGGGAGTCCTTCGAGGCGGCCCTCGACTTGGACGGAATCGGGTCCGTTCAGGGCGTGTTCATCCGCGCCCCCGCCATCCGCAAGGTCTGGGGGGCGTGCCGTCCACTGGGTCGCCTCGACGAGGCCATCGTCATGGCCCGGCAGGATCACCTCGTCGCCCTGACCTTCCACCCCGAACTCTCCCGGAGTACGGCCGTCCACCGTTACTTTCTCGGGCTCCTCTAAGGAATCAGGGCGAGGCCAAGGACCGAGATGGCCGCGGCCAGGAGGAAGGTGACGACGGCGTTGATGCGAATCGTCGCCAGGCTGGAGCTGATGGCGGTGGTGAGACGGATCGCCGTCTGGTGCCCCCAGACCGCCACGTCCTCCAGCAGTCCAGTGTGACCCCCCACGGAGGCGGGGGCCAGGGAGGAGAGGGCCTCCTCCACCGCGGCCCGGGATGCTCGGGCCAGGGCCTCGCGGTCCGTTCGCCATCCTACGGGATTGAAGCCCGGCAGGGTGTTGTTGACGATGTGGTTGTCGGTCGTGAGGACCTCCGCCTCGTCCACCAGGTCCTCGAGGCCTCCAAGGAGTTCCTCGCGGAGGTCGGGTACCATGTTGTTGCCGTCGAAGAGGAGGTAGGCCGTCCTCTGGCCGTCCAGCTCGG
>JBHHWA010000329.1:0-1606 GCA_046756285.1 Thermoplasmata archaeon | reverse complement strand
CGGGGACTCCCTCGTACATCACGGTTGAACAACCGATGAGGAGGGGGGCGTAGAGGATGTAGCTGTGTCCGACGACCCAGCCGATATCCGACGTTGCCCAGAACGTATCCTCCTCCTTCATATCGAAGACCCATCTGCCCATGGCGTGGATGTGGACTTGGTATCCCCCGTGGACGTGGACGGTCCCCTTGGGCTTCGCGGTGGTTCCCGAAGTATAGAGGATGAAAGCGGGTTCGTTCGCCTCCATCGCGACCGCTCTGGCGGTTTCACCCTCGCCTAGCTCGAGGGCCTCCTCCCACGACAGATCCCTCCCCTCCGTCATCGGGGGCTCCTGGACTCCCCGCCTGAGAACGAGGACCTTCTCCACCGCGTTCGGAGTCCTGAGAGCCTCGTCTACCGTAACCTTAAGCGGAATGCGCCTTCCCTTTCGGTGGGCAAGGTCCGCCGTGACCACGACCTTGGAGCCGGCATCCACGATTCTCTCTCCAAGGGCGGGGGAACCGAAGCCGGCGAAGACGACGGAGTGGATGGCGCCAATCCGAGTGGTCGCGAGCATGGCGACGGCAGCCTCGGGAAGGACCGGCATGTAGATGGTCACGGTGTCACCCTTCCCAACGCCGAGCGCCTTCAGCGCCGCGGCGAACCGCTCGACTTCCCGCAGCAGCGCGCTGTACGTGAGGACTCGACTCTTCCCCGTTTCCGGAGATTCCCACACGATCGCCGCCCTGTTCCCTCTCCCCCGCCCTACGTGGTGATCGACACAATTGTAGGACAGGTTGGTCTCCCCGCCGAGAAACCAACGAAACAGGGGGTACTTCCACTCGAAGACCTGGTCCCACCTTCGAAACCAATGGAGCTCTTCCGCCGCTTCCGCCCAAAAGCCCTCCGTGTCCTCCAAGGCCGACCTTAACATCCGCCCAAGATGAGGAGGAATTCTTATTGGTGGGCCTGGGTCACTCGGCATACGGCATCTGGCAACAGTCCGGCGGATAAAAACGCCTGCGGCCGGTCTGAGCGGACCTGGGACCTAGGCCGCCGCGACGGGACACAGAAGAGCGATATGGACATTGTCGAGTGGTAGGGCTGGAGGGGTAGGGATCTCGTCGACTTTCCGGTTCTTCCCGCCCGCAAGGACACGAAGTGTCGATCGCCTCAGCGAAAGATCCATAGCTGGGCGTCTCAGCCCGTCCGGCGGAGGCGGAATCGCTGGATCTTGCCGGTGGCGGTCTTGGGTAGCTCGGAGACAAACTCGATCCAACGCGGGAACTTGTATGCAGCAATCCTGTCCTTGACGAAGGACTTGAGCTCAGCCGCTAGCTCGGGAGACCCGGAGGCCCCGTCCTTGAGCACGACGTAGGCCTTGGGCTTCAGCAGCTCGTCCTGGTCCTCCTCGCCCACGACCGCGCTCTCCAGCACGGCGGGATGTTCGATGAGCGTATTCTCTACCTCCACCGGCGAGACCCAGATGCCGCCCACCTTGAGCATGTCGTCCGAGCGGCCGCAGTACCAGTAGTAGCCGTCCCCGTCCTGGTAGTACTTGTCCCCCGTCACGATCCAGGAGCCGAAGAGCGTCTTCTTGGTCTCCTCGTGCTTGTTCCAATAGTAC
>JBHHWA010000328.1:0-1624 GCA_046756285.1 Thermoplasmata archaeon | reverse complement strand
CTCCGCCAGGCCCTCGAGGAGAAGACGCGGGAGGCCGAGGCGGCCCACGACCGCTCCCTCAGGGCTCTGGCTGAACTGGACAACGTCAAAAAGCGTACCCAGCGCGAGCGGGAGGAGTACATCCGCTTCGCCAACGAGGCCTTCATCAGGGACCTGATCCCCGTCCTCGACAACTTTGACCGGGCGATTCAATCCGCCCGCTCGGCGCCGGAAGCCGAGGGCATCATGGCGGGCTTGGAGCTCATCCAGCGGGAACTCCTGAAGGTTCTGGAAAAGTTTGGCGTGACGCCGTACAGCGCTGTGGGTCGCCCCTTCGATCCAGAGCGCCACGAGGCAGTGGCGCGGGTGACGACCACCGACTACACCGAGATGACGGTGGTGGAGGAAACTCTTCGGGGCTACCTGCTCAACGGTCGGGTGCTTCGTCCCGCGATGGTGACTGTGGCGGTCCCACCCGACGAGGCGTCCGGGTCCGATGGCTAAGCGGGACTACTACGAGATCCTGGGCGTGCCCCGGGAGGCCACGGACGGTGAACTGAAAAAAGCCTACCGCCAACTCGCGCTCCAATATCATCCTGACCGGAACCCGGGCGACAAGAAGGCGGAGGAGCGGTTCAAGGAGGTCAACGAGGCGTACGGCGTGCTGTCAGACCCAGACAAGCGTGCCCAGTACGATCGCTTTGGCACGCTCGGGCCCGGGGTCGGGTTTGACCCTTCAGACCTCGGCTTTGGCAGCCTGTTTGACGATCTGTTTGAGGGATTTTTCGGGGGCGGCCCGCGAAGCCGTCGCCCGCGCGCCCGACGCGGGGAGGATCTCCAGTACGACCTGGAGGTGAGCCTTGAGGAGGCGGCCACGGGGCTCGAGACCAAGCTCCAAATTCCTCGCTTGGAGCTGTGTGAGGCGTGCAGGGGCTCGGGACGGGAGCCAGGGACCAGGCCAGAGGCCTGTTCCACCTGCCGGGGACAGGGTCAGGTGCGCATCTCCCAGGGCTTTCTCACCGTGGCCCGCACCTGTCCCCGTTGCGGTGGCGAAGGGGAGGTGAACCGGCACCCGTGCACGGCCTGCCGCGGCGAGGGGCGCCAGCGTCGTGAGCGGCTGCTCCGGGTCAAGATCCCGCCGGGAGTCGATGATGGCGGTCATCTCCGCATGGCAGGCGAAGGCGGGGACGGGAGCCAGGGCGGGCCATCCGGTGATCTCTACGTCGTAATCCGGGTTCGTCCCCACGATCTCTTTGTGCGGCGCGGAGACGACATCCTCTGCGAACTCCCCTTAACCTTTCCCCAACTGGCCCTTGGCGCGGAGGTGGAGGTGCCCCTCCTCGACGGGCGCGCGACGCTCAGGGTGCCGGCGGGAAGTCAACCCGGCGAAGTGCTGAGGCTCCGAGGGAAGGGGATGCCTAGCCTTCGAGGGCGAGGACGGGGCGATGCCTGCTATCAAGTCATCCTCGAGGTCCCCTCCCGTCTCACCGGCAGACAGCGCGAGCTGCTGGAGGAGTTTCAGCACGCTTCCCAGGACCAGCCCGGGCCCCTCTTGACGTCGTTTATCGAGCGGATGAAGAAGTTCTTCGCCTCCTGAGGCCGCGATGCCCGCGCGGTTCTGGGAGCTTACCATCCCTGCCCCGCC
>JBHHWA010000327.1:0-1624 GCA_046756285.1 Thermoplasmata archaeon | reverse complement strand
AGGATCGGGGCGTGGAGGACCTGGAGGCCCACCACGGCAGCCTGAGCAAGTACGTCCGCCTGGACGTGGAGGAGCGGCTCAAGGCCGGCCAGCTCAACGCCGTCGTCTCTTCCACGTCTCTGGAGCTGGGCATCGACATCGGGTACATCGACCTCGTCGCTCAGGTGGGATCCCCGAAGTCCATCGCCAAGGGGCTTCAGCGGATCGGCCGGGCGGGCCACGCCTACGGCGGAACGAGCGTCGGCCGCCTCATCGTCTTCGAGAACGACGACCTCTTGGAGTGCGCCGCCCTGGTCAAGGGGGCCTACGAGAACAGCATCGATCGGGTGGACATCCCCACCAACTCCCTGGACGTCCTCGCCCAGACCATCGTCGGCATGAGCCTGGAGCAGCGCTGGGAGATCGAGGAGGCCTACGCCCTGGTCCGGCGGTCCTACTGCTACCGCCACCTCCCTCGCGACGACTTCCTCTCCGTCCTCCGTTACCTCTCCAGCCGCAACCCCGACGTCTCCGTTTATGCGAAGATCTGGCTCGACGAGGAGGAGGGCCGGTTCGGCCGAAAGCGGGGGAGTCGCATGATCTACTTCACCAACGTGGGGACGATTCCCGAGGAGGGGAACTACCGGGTCATCACCCATCACGGGATCACCATCGGGACCCTCTCCGAGAACTTCGTGGAGCGTCTGGACCGGAGCGACGTGTTTGTCCTCGGCGGGCGGAGCTATCGATTCGAGCGAGTCCGGGGCATGAAGGTCTACGTCAAGGATGCCTCCGGTCGCCGACCCACGGTGCCCTCCTGGACGGGCGAGATGCTTCCGCGAAGCTTCGATCTCTCCCTGCAGGTGGGCCGCCTCCGCAGCGAGATCCTCCGCCGGGTTGACGCGGAAGGGGAGGCGTCCGCCATGGCCTGGCTCGTGGAGGCGTGCCGGGTGGACCGCGGATCCGCACGGAGCCTCGTGAACTACCTGCTGGAGCAGCGCGCCATGGTCCCCCAGCTGCCCACCGACGACGCCGTGGTCCTGGAGGGCTTCATCGACACCCGCGGGAACCGAAACATCGTCTTCCACTACTGTTTCGGCCGCCGGACCAACGACGCCCTGGCCCGGGCCTACGCCTTCGCCATCTCCAACGCCCTGGGTTGCAACGCCCGCATCTCCGTCACCGACGACAACTTCATGGTCACGATCCCGAAGCGGGCCAACCTGGAGGACATTCCCGGACTCGTGGAGAGCAGCGGATTGGAGGAGCTGCTCCGAAGGGCGCTCCGGAACACGGAGCTCTTCAAGCAGCGCTTCCGACACTGCGCCACCCGGAGCTTCATGATTCTCCGGAACTACCGGGGGCACGAGGTCTCCGTCGGGCGGCAGCAGATTCGGTCTCAGCGGGTCTTGGACTGGCTCCATGAGCTGGAGGACTTCCCCGTCATCCAGGAGAGCTACAACGAGATTCTCAACGACGTCATGGACCTGCACCACGCCCGTGAGGTCCTCGAGGGCATCGAGGAGGGCCGTATCCAGGTCCGCTTCACCCCGTGGTCCCATGTCCCCTCGCCCCTCGCCCACAACGTCGTCCTGGCGGGCATCAGCGACATCGTCCTCATGGAGGACCGGAGCGCCATGCTCCG
>JBHHWA010000326.1:0-1634 GCA_046756285.1 Thermoplasmata archaeon | reverse complement strand
GACCTTGATCTTCCTTGTCACCTCCCCGCTCTTGCGCTTCCACCCCCGTACGATTTCCGTCCGGGTGACGCGGACGCCGAATTCGTGGAGAAGATACTTCATCTCTCGAGCGAAACGACGCCCCCCGGCGAGCGCGGATGGAAGCTTATTCAAGGAGAAGGAGGGACCGAGGAAGGTCTTCCCGTCCCGGGCGTCCACCGTGGGCCGAGTAAGCTCACTCCCGAGATAGGCGGCCAGGAATTCACGTCGAATCCACCGTGGAACCTGGCGGAGCCACGGCGGAATGCCGTAACCCGCCGCCGCCTTGTCCCCCGCGGGAACCCCGAGGGACGCCATGAGAGCCGAGAGGGGCTTCGAAGAGCAGGTGCACCGCGTGGTTACGCCCTCGGCGACCTCAGACTTCACTCGGTGGCTGGTAATCTCTGACACGTGAAATCCGAGGGAGCGAAGATCCGTCTGGATGGCTTCCAAGTCGACTCGGTTGCCGGTGAACACCATTTTTCCCCCCTTCCTGTCCCTCGGCAAATAGAGGGTCCCATCTCCGAAGAGGTGGCCGGCAAGCCTCGCCAGGACGGGGAGGACCGGGTTATCCGCCTTGAGCGGCAACAACCCGTGGGAACGAAGTACCTCAATGGCGTAGTCCTCCCTAGAGCCCGGTGGCAGGGCGCGGAAAACATCGGCTTCACTCACGATGGTCTCCGGCTCGGGAGCCTCAAACCGGAGGGGTTCCCCTGGCAACGCCGCTACAGAGTCTCCTGGTTGCAGGTCCGCCAAAACTGTCTTTCCCCGAGGCGTGTAGAAGGGATGGTCTTTGGTCGCCAGAACGGATCGCCCGGACTCCCGCGTCGTTAGTCGGAAGAGGTGGGGATTCGGTTTCGTTCGGAAGTACCGGGCAAGGTGCGCCTTGCGGAAACGCTTGCCCCGCTTCCAGTCTACCGACACGAGTCGCGTCTTCGCCCAGTTGTCCTCCAGCTCCCCGATGGTGGTGACCGTCCCGTTCTCCAGGAGCACCTCCGTGTCCGGTGTGACGCAGTTCTGCCCCTCCGGCGTCTCGTTGGGACACAGGCGGCCCCACTGGGTGGGGTGCAGGTCCCGGGCCTCGAAGTGGGGTTGGCTCCGCGTGAGGGGCGAGGTCACCCGACGCAGGTGGCTCATGGCGCTCATGTGGGAGGTCCGGTCGAGGAGCTGGGACACCCCCGCCCGTCCGCCGACCCAGTTGCCCGTGGACAGGGCGTGGAGGAGACGCTGCGACAGGAGGTCGGGCCGAATCGCCGCCGAGATCTTCAGCCCCTTGCCCCGGGCGTACCCGCGCTCTAGCTGGTACTTGAGGTCCTTGATGAGGTTCGCGAAGGCCACGCGGAAGAGGTCCTCCATGAGGTCGCCGGCCAGCTTCAGCCGCTTGTTGGCGTAGTGGTCCTTGTCGTCCTCTCGACGGAGGTCGAGGGACAGTTCGAGGATGGTCCGCGCGATGCGTCCGAGGAAGAGGGCCTTCTTGATCCGGTCCTCCTTCCTGTCCCCCAGGTGGGGGAGGAGGGAGCGATCCAGGATGGAGTCCACCCTCCGGATCCGGTACTCCTTCGCCTGGCCCGTGGCGAACTTCTTCTCCAGGTAGAGGAGCGCGTCCTCCTGGGTGA
>JBHHWA010000325.1:0-1637 GCA_046756285.1 Thermoplasmata archaeon | reverse complement strand
GTGCTGATGCCGATGGCGGTGATCGCGACGGCGACGTAGTAGGCCAGCATGACGTAGATGACGGGGAGCTGCAGGGGCGTCTCGAACCCGAAGCCCAGCACGCCGGTCCAGATGTAGAGGCCCAACACGGCGGCCCCGAGGGCGACACCCACCTGGAGGAGGTTGAGGGAGGCGTAGGTCCCGATGGCCTGGTCGAGGGGTTCCCCCTGGGACACCCGCTTGACGTGGGCCGCGGGGATCCCGAGGTTCGTGACGACGAAGAAGACCCCCACGAAGCCGATCCCGAACCCGATGAGGCCCAGGAGTTCCGTGGGGTTGGGCGTGAAGCGGGCGATGACGAAGATGCCGACGGCGCCCAGGATGGCGCCGATGACGTTTTGCAAGAAGAACAGCATGGAGCGTCTCGCGATCATCGCCGGGCTTCGAGCGCGCCACGGCCGGATCGTGAGATAACCTTTGCCCTCTCGGTCCCCTGTCTCCTTTAAGGCCGTGTAGATATGCGCTCATCGTGCGGGTTCTCGTGACGGGCGGCGCCGGATTCATCGGCCGACACCTTGTGGACGCCCTCACGCGAGCGGGACACGGAGTCGTCGTCCTAGACAATCGCGACCCCAGGATCCACCCTTCCGAACCGCGGAATCTCAACCCGGACGTGACCTACGTCTGGAAGGATGTGCGCAACCGGGAGGCCGTCCGCGAGGCTGCGAGCGGTGCCGAGGCCCTGGTTCACCTTGCGAGCCTCATCGAGGTGGCGGAGGGAGAACGGGAAATCGGGAGGTACGTCGACGTGAACGTGCGGGGCACCGCCGTCCTCCTTGACACGCTCCTCAAGGAGGCTCCGTCAATCCAGCGAATGATCCTGACCTCCTCCGTGGCCGTCTACGGAGAGGGTGCCTACACGTGCCCGGAAGACGGGGACGTCGAGGTTTCGGGCCGACCGACCCACCGGTTGGAGAGGGGGCAGTGGGACGTGTCCTGCCCGATCTGCGGGGGAGACGTCAAGCCTCAGGGCACCTCGGAGGAGAAGCGCCCGCAGCCCATCTCCGTGTATGGAGTCACCAAGCTGACCCAGGAGAAGCTCTTCGAGGCGGCTTCTGCGGAAGGGAGCATCCCGGCGATTATCCTCCGCTTCGGAAACGTCTTCGGGCCTGGGCAACGAGCGGAGGCTTATGCCGGGGTTACGACCACATTCCTCCGGCGTGTGATGGCGGGGGAAAGGCCCATCGTTCACGAGGATGGCGAGGCGACCCGCGATTACCTCGCCGTCGAGGACGCGGTGCAGGCCGCCCTCCTTGCCCTCGAATCACCCGTGGAGGGGGTCTGGATCGGGAACATCGGATCGGGTCGGCCTACGACCGTTCGCGAAGTCGCAGAAGCGGTCGGCGAAGCAGCGGGGGTTCCAGTATCCCCGCGCTTTGAAGGTACCTACCGCTCGGGCGACATTCGCCACCTTTGGCTCGATGTTCGGAATGCGAAGAAGACCTTGGCCTTCGAGCCCTCGATCGGGCTCGGGGAAGGCCTACGTCGGATGCTCGCGGCCAGCTAGACCTGGTGAGACCCAAGGCTCAGAATGGTTTGGGATGGGCCTTAAGTAGAACCGCCCGGTAGAATGAGACGTTGGCCAAGTTGGACACCGG
>JBHHWA010000324.1:0-1640 GCA_046756285.1 Thermoplasmata archaeon | reverse complement strand
ACTCGTCGGCCACGAAGTCCCGCCATGCCGCCAGCGTGACGCCGCGCAGGTCGGGGTGGCTGAGGTCCACTCCGGTGTCCACCATGCAGAGGAGGACCCCATCTCCCGTCAACCTCATGGCCACAAGCCGGTCGGCCTGGGTGGAGGAGAACGCCCAAGCGTTATCGGAGACGCCTCGAAAGAACCGCTGGATGGCCACCAAGTTGGCGAGGACGAAAACAACGGTGCCCAGGAACAGGGTCGCGATGAGGAGTAGGGCGAGGACTTGACGCCAACGGGACGGCGGGGGACCGAGTTCAGGAAGGGCCATGAGGGTGGACTCGAGGACGAGGTGGGGGGCAACGCCCTAGGACTCTCGGGCGTGAACGGCGACACCGCTCGCGTCGAGTGCCATGGGGACGATGGACTCCATATGGCTCGAGCCCTTGAACTTCTCGATGGAGATGAAGCGCTTAATCCTGACGGAACTTGTAGAGGCGGATCTCGCCCCGGGCGAGGAAGGTTTCCAGCTTGGGGGAGGTCCCGTTGCTGGGAGTCTCCACCGTCAGGAGGGTCGTCTTCTCCGACTCCGTGAGGAAGCGCAAGAAGGACTGGGTAGAGACGTTCTCCTCGAAGTTTCGCATGCAGAACGCCCGCAGGGCCGTGACGCTGTCGATGACCACCCGGTCGTAATTCTTCCTGGCGAAGAGGTTCTTCAGGGACTGCTGGAGGGAGTGGACGGTGATCTCTCGCGACGCTCCATCGGGCGTCTTGCGAATCTTGGCGGGGACGTTCTTCATCGCCACGGGGGCAATCTCGGAGGAGATCTCGAGGGTGGGATTGGGCTCGAAGCGCCGGATGTCGGAGTTGGCGTCCAGGATCTCGACTTCCCCGACCTTCCAGCCGTAGGACTCCACGTTGTAGCGGACCTCGTTCGGCGGTTCCTCGAGCGCCACGAGGAGCCCGTGCTGCCCCTCCCTCAGGCCTTGGAGGAGGAACTGAACGCAGAGGGTCGTCTTCCCGCTGCCGGGCGGGCCGGAGACGATGTAAGGTCGGTGGGGGATGAGCCCACCGTTCAGCATCTGGTCCAATCCCTCAATCCCGGTGCGGACGCGCTCCTCAAGCATGGTCTACCTCGAGACGACCTGGGGGGACGGTTGCTGCCGCCTCCTCCGCAACTGTTCCAGAAGGACCATGGACTGGTTGAGGGCCTCTTCACGTAGCCCCATCTGCCAATGCATGAAGGCGCGGTAGATCCGGGGGCGCAAGTCGCTGATGTTGAGTTTCTCGGCCTCGCAGCGCTCCCAAAGTCGGAGGACCTCCTCCATGGCCTCGAAGAGCTCCTCGGTCTGGATGTCCTCGATGAAGCTCTCCACGACGCCGTCGGTCCGTTGCCCGTGGAGGGCCACCTCCCCGTCCGCCTGGACGAAGAGGCCCTGGTCCCCGATAATCATAGGCCGATAGCGATCGTCAAAGGCCGACCCGCGGAGCTTCTCGACGGAGACCGCGCGCCGTACCATGCCGGACGCGTACCACTTGTGCAGCCGGATCTCGCCGCGTGCCAGGTGGAACTCCGTCTCCAGGGCCTCTTGGGAGGGAAGGTCCGTGGTGATGAAGATAGTCGCCTCCAGCTCGGAGAGGAAGCGCATGAAGGATTGGAT
>JBHHWA010000323.1:0-1641 GCA_046756285.1 Thermoplasmata archaeon | reverse complement strand
CCCACCCTCATCCTGTTTCGGAGGGGTCAACCCGTAGACCAGATCATCGGAGCCGTCCCGAAGCACCAGCTCGAGGGGATGCTCAACCGGCACCTGACCTAAGCCGCGCCGTCCTCTTCGACGATTTTCGTTACCCGACCCACGATCTCGGCGAATGCCTTCGAGGCGGCCGAGTCAGGCTGCGAGAGGACGAAGGGCTTCCCCGCATCCCCGCCAACCACGATCTCCGCGTCCAGCGGGATGTGTCCGAGGAAGTTCAGGCCGAGCTCCTCTGCCGCCTTCTCGCCGCCCCCCTTCTTGAAGACGTCGACGTGGTGCCCGCATTCGGGGCACGTGTACCCGCTCATGTTCTCGACCACGCCGATGATGGGCATGTTGAGCGTCTGGGCAAAGGAGATCGCCTTGCGGACGTCCAGGAGGGCCACGTCCTGGGGCGTGGTCACGACGAGGGCGCCGTCCGCATCGGGAATGTTCTGGGCGATGCTGAGGGGCTCGTCGCTTGTCCCCGGGGGGAGGTCCACAAGGAGGTAGTCGAGCTCGCCCCAATGCACGTCGCCGAGCATCTGGTTGATGGCCTTCATCTTCAGTGGGCCCCGCCAGATTACAGCCTGGTCCTGCCTCTGGGAGAAGTAGGCCATGGACATCACCTTCACGTCGTGGTAGCTCACGGCCGGCTCGATGCCATCCTCCCCCGCCAGCAGTTTGACGTCCTCCACCCCCAGGATCTTGGGCACGTCCGGACCGGTGATATCCACGTCCACGACCCCGACGTCCCGCTCTTTCCCCAGGGCCACGGCCAGGTTCGCCGCCACCGTGCTCTTGCCGACGCCCCCCTTCCCGCTCATGACGATGAGCTTGTGCTTGACCCGCTCCATGTTCTCGGATATCTTCGTCCGCTCCTCCCACATGCGCATCATGTGGGGCGGGACTTCGGGGGCACCTTCCGGGGGGCCGGCCATCCGTATAACCGCGTTGAAGACGGGGGGCATCCTAGAAGGGGTTTTGCCCGTTCCGTCTGTCGGGGACCTTTTATAGCCGCCAGCCGTCCGACCCTCCTGGGGAGTGGTCGTGAAGGCATCCGAGATTCAACGCATCGCCGTCATCGGAGCCGGCGAGATGGGCCACGGCATCGCCGAGCTGGCGGCCCTCTATGGCTTCCACGTCACTCTCCACGACATCAAGGACGAGTTCATCGAGCGGGGATTGGAGCGCATCCGGTGGAGCCTGGAGAAGCTGGCGGAGAAGGGGCAGCTCGACGGGACGCCGGAGGACCTCCTCGGGCGGATCGATACGACGACCGACCTCAAGAAGGCCGCGAAGGAGGCGGACTTCATCATCGAGGCGGCGACCGAGGATCTCGCCCTGAAGGAGAAGATCTTCAAGAATCTCGATGCTTCCGCACCCCCCGAGGCGGTGCTCGCGAGCAACACCTCCGGTCTCAGCATCACGGCCATGGGCAAGGCCACGGGCCGCCCCTCCCAGGTCGTCGGGATGCACTTCTTCAACCCGCCGATCATCATGGAACTGGTCGAGATCGTCAAGGGGGACGACACGGACGACGCGACCCTGGAGACGACGTCCGAACTCGCCAAGCGTCTCAAGAAGACGCCCATTCTCGTTCGTAAAGACGTCCCGGGATTC
>JBHHWA010000322.1:0-1644 GCA_046756285.1 Thermoplasmata archaeon | reverse complement strand
TGATTGCGACGCTGGACGCGGACTACACGTACCCGGCCCACGAGATCCCTCGGATCGCCGCCCTCCTGGAGCAGGAGGGATGGGACTTCGTCTCGTGCGACCGGTTGACGGAATTGGAACCGGAAGCCATGGAGGTCCACCACCGACTGGGAAACGCGATGCTGAACAGGACGGCGGCCCTCCTGTACGGGGTCCGTCTCCGGGACTCCCAGTCGGGAATGTGGGTGTTCCGACGCGCGATCTTGGACCGTCTTGCCTTGGGGAGCGACGGCATGCCTTTCTCCGAGGAGCTGAAGCTCGAGGTCCTGGCGAAGGGCCTGCGATTCGGCGAGGTCCCGATTCGCTACCGGCCCCGGATTGGGGAGGCGAAAATCCGGTCTCTCGCCGACGGGTGGGGGAACCTGCGTTTCCTCATCCAACGCAGGCTCACGAGTCCGGCGTAGCGGCCAGCAGCCGATCGACCATCCAGTTCGGGTCGAAAGGGACAAGGTCCGCGTACTCCTGCCCGTTCCCCAGATAGAGGACCGGCCGGCCCACCGCCCGCGAGATGCTGAGGGCCGCGCCCCCCTTGGCGTCGGCGTCCACCTTGGAGAGGATCACGCCGTCGATCCCAACTGCCCCCTCGAACCCCTTCGCCTGCTCCACGGCGTCGTTCCCGGTCAGGGCATCGCCGACGAAGAGCACCAGATCGGGCTTGGAGACCCGCTTGATCTTCTTCATCTGCTCCATCAGATTCGCCTTCGTCTGCATCCGCCCGGCCGTGTCGATGAGGACGAGGTCCCGGCGGCGGGCACGGGCGTGCTCCACGGCGTCGAAGGCCACGGCGGCGGGGTCGCTCCCGGCATCGTGGGCAACGAGTTTCACCCCCAAGCGGTCAGCATGGACGGCTAGCTGCTCGATGGCCCCCGCCCGGAAGGTGTCCCCCGCGGCAAGAACGCAGGTGAGCCCCTGGGCCTGGAACACGTGGGTCAGCTTGGCGATGACGGTGGTCTTC
The DNA here is from genome assembly GCA_046756285.1 of Thermoplasmata archaeon. Classification (GTDB taxonomy): domain Archaea; phylum Thermoplasmatota; class Thermoplasmata; order RBG-16-68-12; family JAJISG01; genus JAJISK01. Next base: position 650 of record JBHHWA010000322.1, on the reverse strand, counting down.
CCGGTGCCGTTGACGCCGACGAACATGAGGACGACGGGCTTCTCCCGCTCCTCCACGAAGGCGACGAGGTCAAAGGAGGGCACCGACAACGCGCGTTGGAGGGACCGGCGGAGCGCCTCCCAGAGTCCGGCCTTGAAACTCGTCTCCCGGGAGATGCGTTTCCCTAGGAGTTCCGCCTCCATGGACTCGGTGATTCCGGAGACGACGTCCCAGGCCACGTCGGACTCCAGCAGGGCGATCTCCAGGTCGGCGAGGTAGCGGTCCAAGGCCGCACGTTTGACCTTCCGGCCGGAGGTCTCCGAGACGAGGTCCTCTAGCTCTTCCGGGGCCTTCTCCTTCCACCCCAGAAGCTTCTTGCGGAGGGTCTCAAACACCCTCTCCCTCCCCCGACTCGCCCTGGGCCTTGTCGTAGGCCTCCTGCACCAAGGCCGCCTGATCGTTGGCCTGGCCCTCCGTGGCCGCCATGCGCCGGAGGAGGTCCTCCTGGACCGTCGTGAGCTGACGAATGCGGTTGTCGAGCCGCTCGATGGCCGATGCGATGCTGTCGTCCAGGGCCACCTCCGCCCCGATTCCAACGATGGCCCGCTCGACGTCTGCGATCTGGGCGAAGAGGAAGGAGTTCGCGCCGATGGGGACGAGGATCTCGGTTC
>JBHHWA010000321.1:0-1654 GCA_046756285.1 Thermoplasmata archaeon | reverse complement strand
AACCAAGGGAAGTTCTCCGGTAACAAGCTCAAGGAGGAGGACCCACTCCTTCTCGAGGAGGAACGGCTGCGACCGCAAGACGCGGAATTCCCTCTCCTTGAGGAATGCACGCACGGCCTGTTCCGTCTTCCGGAGTTGCGGATAGATGACGTCCTCGGGCAGCTCCGGCGCCGCGGCGGTGATTCCGATCAGGGATGTGCCTCGGCTCCGGAGTTCCTTTCGGAGGGCCGTCTGAGAGAGGGGTCGAACCGGCTCTGGGAAGAAGAAACGTCGGTCAGGCTGCTCCCCGTAACCCTTCGCCGCCAGGATGAACGTGGCGAGAGCGTGGGCGGAGACGGCGGAGGCGGCGTTCCGATCGGCATCCACCGGGTCCACGAAGACCAGAGGCTCGTCGAAGGGTTTCTGGCTCTCCCCCTCAAGGTCGAGGCGGATCGGGGGACGCCATCGGGCCGTCTCCTCCAAGACCGGCCGAAACGCGTCGTATCGGAGGACGAGGAGCTCGCAGAGATAGCCTGAGAATCCCTGCACCCTCGCTTCCGCCCCGTAGGTCCCGATTCCCTTCATGAAACGCTTGAGGAGCCGGACCTGGTCCTTCTGTGGGCCGCTCATCCGTTCGCGCACGTACTCGTAATGGAAGGGCGTCCGATCAACGGCCGTCATGCGCGCAGAGGGCCGGTCCAGCTCGTAGCAGGGAACCACGTCGGCCTCGAGTCCTTGGTAGACCCCGCGGGTGTAGGGGTGCTCCGCGTATCGGAGGGTCGGGTTGTCGAGGATGCGTCCCAGCTTGAGTCCCCACCGCTCCAGGTCCTCTCTGGAGGTCTCTGGGGGGAAGGCAAAGAAGGCGTCGATCTCGGGCTGCTTGAGGTAGGTGCCCTTGGCGACCGACCCCACGAGCAGTGGCCTCCCCGGAATTCCTTCCGACCGCGCCTCATCGGCGAGGCGGCGGAGGAGGGCTTCGGCAATCCGGAGGGTCTCCTCGACTTCCTCGCGGGTAGGTTTGACTTCGGCCAGGATTTCTTCTTCCAGGCTCATCTGGCTTCCCTTCGCGCGCCCTTCCTAGGATGAAATTCGAGTCGTGCGGTTCGTGAGAATTGTGTCGCGCAGTATATATGCGGACCTCCCCACGGCGCGGGTCGGAGACGCCATTTGGACGAACAGGCGGCGGAGTACCTCGCGTGTCTCGCTAAGCTTCGCGAGGATCCCCTAGACCTGGAGGCCCTCATGTCATTGGCCGCTCTGTATGCAGAGGAGGGCCACCGGAAGCACGCCCTTTGGTATCTGAGAAAGGTCGAGTTTCTCGACCGACGCCACCCCGGATTAACGCGCTTGAAGGAGCGTCTTCAGCGCTGGAACGGGCCCAACGGGGAGCGTCTCAACCGCCCGCAGTTGGATAAGAACGACCAGTGAAACCTGAGGGAGTGGGGGCAGAGGGATTTGAACCCCCGTCAGCGGGTTTCGCCTATAGAGACGGACTTTCGTCCGTCGGGTCATCGCTCCAGTTATTCATCACCAATCAGCAAACCCTTTGCGACTCATTCCCCTTTAACTGGAGCCCGCCAGGATCCCGGGCTACCCCATGCCCCCACGGGTCAACGTTGCCGCATCCGCTGCTGGCGCTTGCGGCGGCGCATGCGCTTCTTGCGCCACTTCCAAC
>JBHHWA010000320.1:0-1658 GCA_046756285.1 Thermoplasmata archaeon | reverse complement strand
GCATAATACGCAGCCTCCGCCTGATCGTACCGCTGGTGGTAGGCATCGACCTGGGACAGATCCAGGACGAGCCTCCTTCGAATGTGCGTCGCGGCGAAGAGGAAACGCAGGACCTCGGAATCGGCGAGCTCAAGCCACGTTGTAGGGCCGAACCCCACGAAGCCTGAACTCTCCATATCGCCCTGGTCCTCCCCGTCCACAGCGTAGCCGACCCACTCGTAAGGAATCCCAAAAGGGGCCTCGATTCCTAGAATGGTCTCGGCGATGACCTGCGAGGTCTCCCGCGACCCGCCGGGGCTCGCGTGGTCCTTGCCGAAGGGCTCCACAGAGACCTCCAGGAGGGACCATAGGGCCGGCCACTCAACCCGCCAGTTCAGCTTCCCCAACTCGAGCGGGGAGGTACCGCCCCCGCCGCACTCGCACGCGTACTCGACTTCCCCGTCGGTGAATCCTAAGGCGCGCGAATCTCCGATCTTGCGGCAGGTCAGGCAGAGGGGCTCGAAGGGAATCCATCCGGAGGGGTGTGGGTTGCGGGGCCGGTAGCGGTTCACGATCTCCCGCAGCGCCTCCGCCTTGTCGGCCAGCTCCCGGACCAAGGCCTGCATCGCTTCCGACCGGTACAAGTCCGTGGTCCGAGACGCCTCGACGCCGGGCGCGAACGCCTCCATCGGACCGACAAACCCCTCCCAGTAGTGCTCGACCCAGTTCGCGTGGCAACCCTCGGGGTCGGGGACCTCGATCATGCGATAGCCCACGTACGCCGTCCCCTCACCGCCCGAAAATTGGGCGACCTGCGCCGGATTCCCCTTCCACCGGTCTTGCGTGTAGAGGACCAAGTGTTGAGTTACGGTCCGCCCAGCGGAGCGGAGTCGCGCGGCGATGAAGTGGTTGAGCACGATCTCGCCCCGGAGCCGGCCGACGTGCTGGAGGCCGGAGACGGAGAGGCCGGCGTTGCAGAGGACCCGATCCTTCCCCGCTAGAAACGCCTCGATGGAGGGGTAGAGCTCATCGAACCAGTGCATCCCTCATCACGCGATGCCCCGGGCCCGGATGAGGGCCCGCAGGGGGACGCCGTCCACGCCGTCTTGGTCTGTCTTGTTGACCAAAACCATGGTGAGGACTACCTGGCCGCCCGCCTCCTGGGTCTCACGGATGGCCCCCCGGATGGTCCCGCCTGTGCTGAGGACGTCGTCCACGATGACCACGCTCTTGCCATCCACCCCCGCGTAATTCGAGCTGAAGGCCCCGCCTTCGGGACGCGCCCCGCTGGGCCGAAAGACCACGAGTTCCTTGCCCATGTCCTCCGAGACCAGGGTGGCGTAGGGGATCCCGTTGATGGCGATCCCCAGAATGGCATCGACCTCCATGTCCCGCTTCTCGAGCTCCTCGAGGATGACGTCCGTCATCGCCGCCGCGACGAACCCGATGCGGGTGCCGAACACGCCCACGGAGCGCCACCCAATCTTGATGTCCTGGGGCGGGGCCTCGCCGCGAACGCCGCGGGTGAGCAGCCACGTGACCGTCTCGGGGGAGAGGTGCAGCTCGTCCCCGATCTCCTTCTCGCTGAGGCCCTTCTCCTTGAACTCCATGGCCTTGCGGACCAGGGCATCGATGCTCTTCATGGCGTACCTCGGGCTTATCCTAGGCCGGGCTATTAA
>JBHHWA010000319.1:0-1660 GCA_046756285.1 Thermoplasmata archaeon | reverse complement strand
CCCAGGAGGGTACGCACGTTCTCGATGATGCGGAAGAGCTTCTCCCCCGCGGTCGGGCCCATGGGGACGAAGTCTTCCTGATTCGCGGAGGTGGGGATGGAGTCCACGGAGGCGGGGTGCGCGAGGACCTTGTTCTCGGCGGCCAGGGCGGCCGCGGTATACTGCGTGAGCATCAAGCCGGAATGGAGGCCAGATTTCCTGGTCAAGAACGGAGGGAGACCGCTCAGGTTGCCGTCGACCAGCCGCGCAATCCGTCGCTCGGAGAAGGCTCCGAGGGAGCACAGGGCGATCGCCAAGAAGTCCATGGCGAAGGCGAGGGGCTGGCCGTGGAAGTTCCCGCCTGAGAGGGACTCTCCGTCCTCCGGAAAGAGGAGGGGGTTGTCGGTGGCCGAGTTCACCTCTACGTCCAGCACCTGCTCGGCCTGCCGAATCACGTCCAAGACGGCACCAAAGACCTGGGGCATACAACGGAGGGTGTAGGGGTCCTGGACCTTGTGCGGCCCAAGGTGGGAGGGTATGATCTCGCTGTCCTTGAGGGATTGGAGGAGATCCCGGGCTGTAGCCACCTGCCCCGGATGGGGTCTAAGCGCGTGGATGCGGGGATCGAAGGGCCGGGGGGACCCCCTCAGGGCTTCAAAGCTGATGGAGCCCGCGATCAGGGCATCCTTGAGCAGGGCAAGGGAGTCATGGATCGCCAGGCAACCGTAGGCCGCCATGAGCGAGGTCCCGTTGATGAGGGCAAGACCCTCCTTCGGCTGCAACTCGAGAGGCTCAAGGCCTGCTTCCGCTAGCGCACGTTCTCCGGAGAGCCGCTGCCCCTGATAGGAGGCTTCCCCCTCCCCGATCATCACCAGCGTCATGTGCGCGAGGGGGGCGAGGTCCCCGCTGGCTCCCACGGATCCCTTCCGGGGGACGACCGGATGGAGGCCTTGGTTAAGCATCTGACAGAGGAGTTCCACGACAAGGGGTCGGACGCCCGAGTAGCCCTTCGCAAGCCCGTTGGCCCGAAGGAGCATCATCGCGCGCAACACGTCCTCAGCCAGGGGTTCTCCTGTACCGGATGCGTGACTGCGTGCGATGTTCCGTTGCAGTTGGCGCAAGTCATCCTCGGGGATTCTCACGTTAGCCAATTCGCCGATGCCCGTTGTGACGCCATACGCAACCCGGCCCTCCTTGCCGATTTCCTCCACCAGCTGTCGAGAGTCTTCCATCTTCCTCGCGGCAGAGGCCGCGAGGCTCACCTCCTCGAGCTCGCGTCCGACTCGTGCAATGTCCTCGATTGTGAGAGTCTCCCCGTCCAGGACAATCGTGGTAATACCCCCGAGGCCATCGCCCGATTCCCTTAAAGGTTCAAGCGGAAGCGAAATCCCAGGCCCTACGAGACCCTCGCTTCCCTGATCTGACGAAGTCGGCGGCGAAAGTTCCTCCCTCGGAGAATGGGTCGCCATGCCCTTGCGCATCGCAGAAGGCCCCAGGCATCTCCATGTCGGACTCTCCCGTCTGAGGAGGTTAGAGCATGGATCCCCGCTTCCACGAACCGGCCTATGGCGAAAGAGAGAGGATAGTTCAGAGCCACGTACATCACCCCACTCGATCGACTGATGACTCGGTACTGCCGTCCGAACACCTGAGTCATAGTCATGGATACTTCTTGATAGAT
>JBHHWA010000318.1:0-1665 GCA_046756285.1 Thermoplasmata archaeon | reverse complement strand
CCCCGACGCCGGTGGTCTTGCAGGGCAGGAAGACGATCCACCGGTAGGTGCCCTCTAGGTCGAGGGGGAGGCCGATGTCGTCTTGGATGCGCTGTACGACCTCCGACACGGGGGCGTGGTCAGGCAAGGGGCGAAGCCAGAGGGAGTCGACGATGCCATGGATGACCTCGTAGCCGTGTACCTCCGCAACATGTAAACTTCGAACGAGGAGCTCTCGAGCATAGGCGTTGATGGCTTCATGGCACTCAATGCGACCGAAACGGGCATTCTTGTAGCCTTGATACCCAAATACACACACGAGCATCCACTTCAGGATGCAATCTCGGGCCTGATAGATCCCCTGGTTGGGCCCCGGTTCCTTCCTTCTCCGCTTGTAATACGCCTTCCGTTCTGTGAGAGGGACTAGGGTCGCCGGAACGATCCCTTCTCGTTGCACACAGAGATGATGTCCAATCTCGGGCGCCAACCGCCCTCTCTCCCTGCAGCAGGAGCAGAAAATGGTCTCCGGCGAGATGTTGTACGTGCGCATGATCTGGGGGTAGAGGGAGGCGTAGTCCACCTCCACAATCCCCTCGTGGATGCCCACCTCCGGTTCCAGGATGAAGCCACCCCGGTCACAGAGAACGAGCTCCTCTGCTGTCTTGAAGACCTCAGGCAAGTTCTTCTTCCAGAGGACGACATAGCCCCGCCAGTGGGCTTCGTTCACCTGCATGGCCGTGATGGCCGTCCCCGGGGTGAGCCGGAGCATCTCCTGGGGCACCAGGCGGGCCAAACGGGACATCTCCCCGAGCCCATGGAGACCGCTCTCCCGGTGAGCGAAATGGTTCGCGTCCAGATGGAGGCGCCCTCGGAGGAGGTACTGGGTCGGCTTGTAGACGATCTTCCCGTAGGTGAAGTAACTCTTCCCCGTCCCATGCTGGAAGCGCTGCCGTTCTCGTCCCAGCACGAGGTCCACCCCCAACGTCTCCGCCTTTTGCAGGAGGTAGGGGACGACGAAAGGGTCACCGTTCTCGGTCAGTAGGATGTCTGGATTCTCCTCGCGCAGGGCCCGGTTGAGACCTTCCAAGATCTCCTCTTCAGAACCCTCCAGCTCCGTTTCCCCGAGACGGGCCGTATGGAGGCGGTCCTCGTAACGGGGGAGCCCCTCGGGGGCGTCCACCTGGACGTCCAGCTCCCGAGCGTTCAGGGGCGGGAGCTCGTATTCCAGCGCGAAGGGCTCCTCCAGCCGCTTCCAGGTTCCGTTGTACGCCGTTCGGCTCAGGGGAAGGATGTCGTGTTGGAGGAAGTACCGCTGGCTGTGCCGCAGATCGACGTCGTAGAGGCGAAAGTCGTGGAACTGTCCCTCCCGGTTCACCAGCTCCGCCAGGGGATGGAGGTCTCGGTAGTGCCGGGGCAGGACGTCCAAGACGGGGACGGGCTCCGTGGATCGGATGTCGATCTTCTTGGAGGCCCACTCAACCTCCTCCACCCGGTCGAGGGCCGCCAGCCGCTGCCGCATGCGCTCGAGGTCGCTCCGTCCCCCGTGGACGTAGAAACGTGGCCGGTAGCTGGGGTCCTCGATGCGCCGGACGCCTTGTGGGGTCCAGAGCCAAGTGACGAGGGAGTCCCGCTGGTAGTCCGCATAGGCGTCGATGATCCAGCCTTCCATGTCCTCCTGCCCCGCGT
>JBHHWA010000317.1:0-1675 GCA_046756285.1 Thermoplasmata archaeon | reverse complement strand
CATCAGATGTAGCTGCCCCTCACCTTTATCCTCTCCCCCCGAGGGGGAGCCTGCGCCGAGCCCCGTCGAGCCGCCTGCGCCGAGCCCCGTCGAGCCGCCTGCGCCGAGCCCCGTCGAGGCGAGGGGAGGGTGAGGGGGCTGGGCGTAACAGAAGTAAAGACGTTCGCTATAGTACATATAAATTATCGTCGAAGAGGCCGGATCACTTGAGGGATAGAAGGGGGGGGAACCGGGCCAGAAGAGGGGATTTTCGATGGGCGCAGGGGGGGGTCGGGGTCCCGGGCGGAATTCCTACGGGAGAGCGAGTCTGACGGCGACCACACCGTGGGCCCGGCAGGCACGTGCTACCTCTGGGGTGAAATGCCGGGCCACGAGGGCGGCCTGGACGCGGGTCGGGTCCACCAGGCCCCTCTCCCCCAACATGGCCTGGCACTTTACGGCTCGATGAACGCTGACCGGGTCCCGGGCCGTTGTTTCCACCTCTACGACGAGGCGCTGGTTCCTGGGTCCCTGCAGAATGACGTCAGCCCGGTCTCCGGTCTCTGGGAACATGTATCCTACGGCGTATGGCTCCCAGCCAGCACCGAACATCTCCTCTGCGCGCGCCATCACGTAGGTCCTCAGCAGTCTGTGCATTCGCGACTCTCGGTGGGTCTCACCCTTGCGACTGCCGGTCACCTTTCCGGAGTCTGTTTCGCCGGGTAGCTTGCACTTTACCCAGCCCTCGACAATTGACTGGATGCGTTTCCAGATAGGGACAGGAATTCGATAGACCGTCCCCCGGCTCGAGGCTCCCCGAATCTCCCGAAAGAAACTCTTGCACGCGTGCCAGGGTATCGGATGCTTGGTCAATCTCGCCGTCTGCCGCAGCGGTCGCCAGCGGATCTCGGCATCCGTCCCCAAGGCGGCCTCCTCATCGGCAGTGAGGGTACCCATCCCATAGATGCCAGGCGTCTCTATCGGGCGCTCGTCGGCACCGAGGGTCGTGGGGACAAATACAAGAAGCAGAGGATCGCCTCTCCGCATAGCGGGCAAGGGAGGATCTGTGCGCCGGGCCCGAACCTTTGTGCAGCGAGGCCAGCAGATTTCAGACCCGCCCGCGACCTCTTCCCAATATTGGAGGATGGGGTCCTGCCCGGTCTCCCAGTACTTCTCACTCATCTGATAAAGCCATGGGGTCACGGCTTACTTCTCTGGACAGAATAAGTCCGGTGTCGTAATCCGCCTCGCCTCGTTCAATCGCCCTTTTTCAGCCTCAGCTTGTCCTCTACCTTCTTCCTCAACCAGTCGATCTCGATGATGTAGCGTTCGTGCGTCCCTTTGCAGATCTTCTCGAACTCGTCGTAGGCCTCCAGGACGAATCCGATCCGCCGGCCCTCCAACTGCTCCAACCGGACCGTAGCTTTGACCTCTATCCCAACGGGGGTGGAGGCTAGCTGTTCGAGGGCAATCTTTGTCCCCACGGTGGACTGGCCGCGCTTGAGATAGGGAGCGACCGCCTTCGCCGCGGCGAGCTGGAGGAACGACACCAGGGATGCGGTTGCCAACACCTCGGGGAGCCTCGGAATGAGGACCGAAGCCGCCTGCCCCGGCTCAACAACCATTTTTTCCTCATAGACAAGTCCAACTTTAAGTCTCTCCATCGTTCCCCTCCTCGCCCTGCGGTTCCTGGTAC
>JBHHWA010000316.1:0-1676 GCA_046756285.1 Thermoplasmata archaeon | reverse complement strand
TGCTCAGCCGCGCGGAGGAACGGACGACGAGACGCTCCCGGCCCAGGACGTAGTTGCCGACGATGACCCGCGCGAGCATCCCTGGCTCGGAGAGCACGTCGGCGTCGATGACGTAGTCGGGCGCGGGCCGCTCGAGCCTCCTTCGAGCGCCCTCGGGCGCCAAGAGCCGGAGGGAGTCCCCTTCGCGCTCGAGGAAGACCTGATCCCCCTTCCGCAACTCCTGTGCCTCGGTCCACTCCTTGGGGAGAGAGACAGTCAATGTGGAAACGCCGACCTTCTGGATCTTCCGGCTCTCCATGGCGACCCCGACAGTATATACAGTATTCTTACATAAATTCTGCGAATATATTCCGACTCACTGGTGGGGCTCGAGGGGTCCCCCCGGGCGGATCACCCAAACCCTGGTCCCGTCGTGAATCAGGATAGAACCGCAGGCCCGGCAGCGGGAGTACCGATTTCTGCTCGTGTCCTCTCCCAAGAACTCGACCTTCTCGTGTAGACAGGAGGAACCTGCGTCCGCCGATTCGTCCATGCAGCCGCTCCCCGAGGCGAATGAGGGAGGGCGACACGGGGTATAAACCCCTCAACTTTTCCGGCCTTGGGAGAACCTCCACATCGCCCCTGGCCAGGCCCCGGAAAAGAGTTTAAGTCCCACCCACCTTCCAAAGGTGTTTGGCCCGGAAGAAGCGGACGAAGAAGGAACCGTTCAAGTTCAAGGCCCCCGAGTTCGACGAAGTCGGATTCATGAAACGGGAGGTGGAGGGGGCGAAGGCTGCTATGCTCACCATCGCCTTCGCCTTTGTCGTGGCCCTCGCATCATGGGCCCTCACCCTCATCCAACTCGCTCCCGTCGGTGGGCTCGTTGGTTTTGTGGCCCTGTACGGGCTGCGATACCTCTACCCACTCGCCGGCATCGACCTCTCCAAGTTCGACTGGAAGCTTTGGGCGGGCAACGGTGCCATCCATCTCTTCGCCTGGTTCGGCTTCTGGGTCCTCCTCCTCAACCCTCCGTTCATCGATGTTTCGCCCCCGGCAATCCATAACGGCGTGGTCCCAGGGGGGATTCCGATGAACGTCGGTCCCGACGGTTCGAGTTCCCTTTCTCTCGGGAACGCCACGAGCTTCCTGGTCCGCGTCAACGTCACGGACAACCAAGCGCTCACGAGTGTTCAGATGCGTGTCGAGGTAGGCGGGAGCGAGCAGCAGAACGGTCAGATGACACCGCCGGAGAGCGGAGCGAGGTGGAGAGCGGAGTGGAGCTTCATCGTAACCCCCGCTGCCGCAGGCACCTACACGCTCACCGTCGACGCCAGGGATCGCGTCGGATTCACGAACAGCTTCACGTTCGTCGTTGTGGTTTCGTGACCCGCCACGGGAGGTCAGGCCCCAGGAACTCCGTCAGAGGCGTCCTGTATCCGGCCTGGGCGATTGCGTCGCCAGCCAGCACCTGGAAGCCGCCCTTGACCGCCCGGTCGAGGTTCTTCCCGAGGCTCAGCGCCCCCATCTGCTTCTCCAAGGCCCTCGATGCCTTCGGCTCCTCCCTTCGCACGTCGACCACGAGTCGATCCCCTTCGATGTAGGGACCCGCCACCCGTTGGGGGGATTCCTCCCACTTCGCGAGGAAGGCTTCGGCGTGGTCGAGCCAGGCAGGGGGTCCGAAGTGCTTGCGGACCGGG
>JBHHWA010000315.1:0-1685 GCA_046756285.1 Thermoplasmata archaeon | reverse complement strand
CGCTCCACGAGAAGGGATCCCTTCGGGCAGAGTATTCGATCAACAAAGATACCGGCCTCGTAGCTCTCCCTGTGTCCAATATCGCGAAGTTCCAGAAGGAAGACGCGACGATTCAGAAGGTCATGGGGAAGAGGTAGGCTCCACGAAGGCAAAAAAGGGGGACAGCCATAACAGCCATCCCCCTTTCGTGACTCTCCACAGGCCCTCTACCTGTGGAGTTTCTCTTTGTCCTTGTCGATCCTGGCCTTGAGCCTCTCCTGGTCCTTCTGGATCTTGTCCTTGAGCTTCTCTGCGTCGGTCTTGGACTTCTTCGAAGCCGCCTTGGCCGGAGTCTGCCTGGAGATCTCGACCTCGGCTCCCGGCACCGCGGGCGCGTCCTCGGTTGCGCTCCGCTTCCGACGCCGGGATTTCTTCTCCTTCTCGGAGACCGGGGCCGACTCATCCGACGTCTGGGGAGCGGCCTCGACGGCGCTGGTGTCAGACTGGGGCTCCGGCTGAGGTTCCGGCTGCGGCGGCACGGGAGGCGTCTCGACCGTGACGGTTGCGACGTCCTCGAGCTTGGCCGTGAAGCCTTTCGGCTTCGCCCCCATGGGCTTGGTCTTGCGCTGCTGGTTGTAGGCGCTCCGGACCCAGTCCAGGAACGTCATCACCGCAGGCTTGTCCGGAAACTTCTCCGGACCGATCGTGTTCTCCGTGAACCACTTCACGAACATCTTCTTGCCCGTGAGCCTGGTGTAGTTCCGGGCGAAGAGATCCACCGTTGACGGCCGCAGCATCTCCCTCTTGGGGATGCGGACGTCCTTGAGCGCCTCGACAGGAATCTTGCCGTTGGCGTACGCGCGGAGCTTGTCCCAGGCGTAGTCTCCGCACGGCTTGCACATGATCATGTTCCTGATCTCCTTGGGGAGGTCAGGATGTGGCTCGAAAGCGACGTCGCAAGTCACACATACGGCGTCGTCCGACATCCACAGTTCGCTCTCCTGAACCATTCGTGTTTCCCTCCAGGTTTGCGGATTGTATTCCACAGAGGAGGTTATCGACCATTCCAGAGATCATAGAGATCCCATGGATCTAGATGCAGGATGTGCCTTCCTTTCTCCCTCCAGCTTGACAAAGCCCATCAACGCACGCGCGAAGAGGGTTTACGCGGCGTGATGGGGGTCGATAATTGATGCACATACCTCCTTCACTTCTTCCTTATACCTGAAACCACTCTACTTGGGGTGGCTAGAACCCGTGAACGAGGAGGCCCGGATTGGGTAGAATATGGCCATGTACTCGATCGGCGGAAAGATCCTGGACGTGTTCGATGACATCGGCCTGAAGCAGCTGGCCTCCACGCCCTACCTCGAGAAGGTCGGCAAGCTCCAGATGGGCGATCCCTCGAAGCTGGCCCAGGTGGACGACCGGGGCTTCGGCGTCGTCTTCATCACGAAGACGGGCGAGTTCGTCCGGAAGTACCCGGTCAACGACTTCACGAACACGGTCCTCTCGAACATCTACTTCGAGATGAACCACGGGAAGCTCCCGCCAGAGGCCCAGGTCGCCGCGGCGACCCAGATCAAGGAGGCGAGCAGGCTGTTCGGCTTCGAGCCCTCCGAGGCGGTCACGAAGTATGCCGCCGACGACTCGGTCGAAGGCCACCACTACGTCCACCTCTCGAAGGTTTCCGGGGACGCAGGCCG
>JBHHWA010000314.1:0-1685 GCA_046756285.1 Thermoplasmata archaeon | reverse complement strand
GACGGAGCGTCGTGAGGAACTTCGAATCGCGACCAAGGTCGGCGGAGACTTCTATCACGGCGGGGTGCGGATGGACTTCTCCGCCCCCTACATCGAGTTCGCGCTCGACAAGTCCCTCCAACGCCTCGCGACGGACTACGTGGACTTGTATCAGCTCCACAACCCACCCTTCGCCCTCATGAGAGACCCCGGGACGTACGAGGTGCTGGACAAGCTCGTGGCCGAGCACAAGGTGCGAAACTATGGGGTAAGCGTCCACCAGCCCCTCGAGGCCATCATGGCCATCCAGACGGGCAAGCCGACCGTCATCCAGCTCCCCTTCTCGATGTTTCGGCAGGAGTGGATTGACGAGGTGTTCCCGTTGGCGACGAAGTACAAGGTCGGCCTCATCGCGAGGGAGCCCCTGGGCAACGGCTTCCTCACGGGGAAGTACACGGAAGACGCGACCTTCCCGCCGGGGGACATCCGCCATCACTGGCCTCCCGAGATGATTCGGAACCACGTCCGAGTGGTGGAGCGACTGGCGTCCTTCCTCGAGAGAGATGACCGGACTCTCGCCCAGGCCGCGCTGCAGTTTGTCCTCGCCTTCCCCGAGGTGTCAGTCACGATCCCGGGAGCCAAGACGCCAGCGCATGTCGAGGAGAACCTGGCAGCGTCCGAGGCGCCAGATCTGACGTCCGACGAGGTCACGAGGGTGCAGGAGCTCTATGCGAGCAATTTCGCCCCTTGACTCGTCGTCAGTCCCTTGGACGCGTCCCGCCTGCCTGCTGTGAGGTTTGACATCATTGCCATTGCGGTCGGCGCAGACTTATGATGGGATGACCATCCGGGGTTATGGCGGAACGAGCGTACGAAAGATACGGGTGGATCATCCTCTTCGTGGTGGCCGTTATCTTCGCTCTCTTCGGTTTGGGTGACGTCATCCAGGGGACGGCAGCCGATCCAGCGATTGTGAGGGCGATTACGGGTCTGACGCCCGAAGAAATCGGTGCGGCCCAACCTCGTGTCTTAGTTCTCATTGAGCTGCAGGTGCGCGCCACCGGAGCCGCCTTGCTGATCCTGGGTGTTCTCGCGGCCTCCATTGCCTGGACGAGCTATCGAGGGGGAGAGAAGTGGGCATGGTACGCGCTGTGGACTCTGCCAGTCCTCAATGTCCTTATCTTTGTCAACATGTACGCGAGCGTGGATTTCTCAACGGGCGTCCTCCCTCCGCCACTTCTCTCGGCCCCTGTCTTCCTGGCCATCACCCTGGTGGGGCTCCTCCTGCCCGTTCGCCGTTTCTTTCCGAAGGAGGGTGACCTCTAACCGTCCTACTCTTCAACCGAAGGACCTTGGGGACGCTGGAACAGCTCGATCACCCGGCCGTCCGGGTCGACTACGAGAGCTCTCATCCCCCACGGGTACGGAGTCGGCTCCTGCACGACATGAGCGCCGACAGATCTGGCCCCGGACAGGGCATCTTCCAGTGAGTCGACCGCAAAGCCGGGAAACATACTCCCACCGGCCTTGAATTCCGGTGCCTCACCCGGAGGACTTTCGAACAAGGCGAAGTGGGTGGGCCCCAGTTCAGAGACGTAGTGCACCGGCCCTTCCTCGTGACGCTCGGGTTCCAGCTCCATCCCGATCGCCCGATAGAACCGGACGACAGCGGACACCCGGTGGCTAAAGAGAATCAGTGCACCAAC
>JBHHWA010000313.1:0-1693 GCA_046756285.1 Thermoplasmata archaeon | reverse complement strand
TGCCCTTCCAGGGATCGGGGGCCGTCAGCGCCACGATCATCGGCAAGATGAGCGGGATGGACGCGAAGAAGGTCTGGTCCGCCATCATCGTCGGGGCCTTCGTAGGGACCTTCACGGTTGCCTACTCCTTCAACCTCATTCTCAACGCCTTCCGGGCGAACCTCTTCCTCGGAATCGGTCTCGTCGCGGTCATCGCCGCGGTCGTCCTCTTCTTCTACCTCCGCTGGAAGCGGGAGACGGGGAAGTCCATCACCCTCCACGACATCAAGGAGGTCAGCCTCATGGCCGTGACCACGGGGGTGGAGGCGGAGCCGTCCCCCGACGAGCCCTAGGCCGCACGCTTTTATCGCTGGATTCGATGGAATTTCGGCATGCGTTGTCTCGGCCTCGAGGGCACGGCCCACACCCTCGGCATCGGCGTCGTGGACGACTCGGGTCGCGTCCTCGCCAACCACGGGGAGATGTATCGTCCGGCGGTGGGCGGGATCCACCCCCGAGAAGCCGCCAACCATCACGCGGAACGCCTTCGCCCCATCCTCCGGTCCACGATGAGGGAGGCGGGTATCGAGCTCCGCGACCTCGATCTGGTCGCCTTCTCGCAGGGACCCGGCCTGGGGCCTTGCCTGCGCACCGTCGCCACGGCGGCCCGGGCCCTTTCGGTCGCCCTGGGCCTCCCCATCGTCGGGGTGAATCACTGTATCGCTCACGTGGAGATCGGGCGTGTGGTGACCCCTGCGGAAGACCCGGTCCTCCTGTACCTCTCGGGCGGCAACACCCAGGTCATTTCCTACGCCAACGGACGGTACCGGGTCTTCGGGGAGACCCTCGACATCGGCCTCGGAAACCTCTTGGACAAGATGGGCCGCACCCTGGGCTTCTCGTTCCCCGCCGGCCCGGAGATCGAGCGACAGGCGAGAGACGGCCACAAGCTCCTCTCGCTCCCCTACTCCGTGAAGGGCATGGACGTCGCCTTCTCGGGGATCCTGACCGCCGCCCAGTCGCTCCACGCCAAGGGGGCGCCCGTGGAAGACCTCTGCTTCTCCTTGCAGGAGACCACATACGCCATGGTGACGGAGGTGGCGGAGCGGGCGATGGCGCATCTGGAGAAGGACGAGGTCCTCCTGGGTGGGGGCGTGGCGTGCAACGAGCGGCTCCGCACCATGGTGGCCGAGATGGCGAAGGAGAGGGAGGCCCACATGTTCGTGCCCTCCAAGAGCCTGTGTGTCGACAACGGGGCCATGATCGCATGGACGGGGATCCTGATGCACCGAGCGGGTCTCGACCTCCCGCTTGAGGAAACGGGGGTCGACCAGAATCTGCGGACGGATGCGGCACCGGCGCCCTGGGTAACGGGTCTGTCGGAGGCGCCCTAGCTCGCGTCTCCCCAGATCGCGTCGACGGCCGCGGCCCCGGCTCCAGACTCGACCGGGTGACCCCGTTCAGCCAACACGGACCCGAGGGCGCCAAAGGTCATGCGGAGGTCGTCGGCGGTGCAGACCCCCATGTGGCCAATGCGGAAGATTCGGCCCTTGAGCGGCCCCTGTCCGCCGGCCACCAGGACGCGGTGGTCCTCCCGTAGACTCTGCCGAAGGGACTCGTCCACCCCGTCGGGATACGTGAAAGCCGACACCGTGTTCGAAGCGGAGCCCACCTCGGGGAAAAGCGGCAGGCCGAGGGCGTCCCCCCCTGCCCG
>JBHHWA010000312.1:0-1694 GCA_046756285.1 Thermoplasmata archaeon | reverse complement strand
TGATGTCGATCGTCAGGCCGTCGCTCGCCGGCGTGGGGTCGAGGATTGTCGTCGGGATTGGTGGACCGAACTCAATCTTGGCCTGCGCCTCGATGGTGTAGGTCCCCTCCAACAAGGTGGATAGCGTGAACGTGAAGTCCTCCACGGCTTCGTCAAAGGC
Organism: Thermoplasmata archaeon; assembly: GCA_046756285.1. GTDB lineage: Archaea > Thermoplasmatota > Thermoplasmata > RBG-16-68-12 > JAJISG01 > JAJISK01. The sequence continues at coordinate 1,534 of JBHHWA010000312.1, read as the reverse complement.
GCCGTCCGATGGCGTGGCCGAGGTCCACGACCCGCCGTCCACCCGATACTCCACGTCGGAAATCGTGTTGATGGTCACATCATCCAGCCCGTCCGAGCTGGGATAGGCGACGACCGTGGCCGTTCCGTTGTACGTGGGGGTCTCGTCGTTGGTGGGATCCCCATGCGGGTCGAGGGTGGTCTGGGGCGGCACATCGAGGATGTCGAGGATCCCTGGGTTGTCCCCGCTGTCCGCCCACCCGATCTGTCCCGCTGTCCCCCCGGATACGCAGAGGGTGTTGTCGTCCATGACGCACTCGGACAGCCAAATCTCCAGGATGTTCAGGTAGCCGCTCGTCTCGTCATCGAAGCCCGGATCGAGGCCGGGGGTCGGTCCCTCGTCGTATTCGTCCGTGGCCCAGAAAATGTGGCCCGTTTCGTGGGACGTGACCAGGTCCATGAGGCCAATCCCCCAGCCGTCGTTGTCGTAGGTCTGAACCTGGAAGGGGCCCCCCAGGTAGGCGTAGGCGAAGTACGTCCCGTCCGCGAAGCGCCCGTCGCTGTCGACCGCGCTATCCACCACGAAAATCGTGAAGGCCCAATCTGTACTCAGGCTGGTGCGAAGGGCGTTGTCGAAGGCGCGAACGCGGTCAAAGTAGGTCCCGGAGGTGTACCCGAGGAACGCCATCACCTCGTTGATCCACAGGCTCTCGTTGCTCTGGGGGTGGTTGATCGGCTCGTAGCTCGTGTCGATGATGTAAGGGGAGAGTGGGTCGTAGGAGAAGGTGAGGGAGGCATTGGGCTCCTGGGTGGTCCACCAGCTCAGCCCGGCCATGACCTCGCTGGTGACGTTGGCGATTTCTGTCGCGTTCCAGTCCTCCTGGTTCGGATCTTTGGTCCCGTTGCTCTCTGGCAGGATGATGGCGACGGCGACGCTTCCCATCATGAACCGGCTCGTGTCGTCCGGACCTGGTTCGGGCGTAGCGACCCGCCCGCTGGACGCCGGAAGGAGTCCCTCCACCCCGAAGGTGTCATGCGGCAGGAAGACGTCGCCGACAAGGGGGGCCAGAGGGCGCGCACCGGCGGCCTGGCGTGTCGAAATGTCGAGATGGGTCTCGCCTGGGACCGCCGCCTTCCCATCGGACATCCCAGTCGTTAGCAGGGGGACGCTAGGACCGGCAAGCAACGACGCAAACAGAAAGACAGCTATGGCGATGCCCCATACGCGGTTTCTCACGCGGTCCCCTCGGTGCGGGACGCGGGCAAACCTATTTCACGGTTTTCGTGCCGCCGAGCTAGCCGTCGGAGTTCTCTCCACGAGGGTCGCTCTCAGCCTCTCACGAACCCACTCGACGTGACTCCGCGGCCGCGCCTCGCTCCGATAGACGCCTGCAATCCCTCCCTCCGGGTTGATGAGGTACGTGATGCGGCGGTTGAGGCCGAGGATTCCCAGGGTACCGTAGAGGCGCGAGACGCGCTTGTCCTCGTCCGCCAAAAGGGTGAAGTTCAGCCCATGATGGTCCGCGAAGGACCGGTGGGAGGCCACCGACTGGGTG
>JBHHWA010000311.1:0-1696 GCA_046756285.1 Thermoplasmata archaeon | reverse complement strand
ATGCCGCCTCCTCGATCGAGGCAATAATCCAAAGGGCATACATCGCGCCGGGCGCGAGGGGCGCGGTGACGACCCGCGGGCGAACGAGAACCAACGGCAATCTCCAGGTCGACGGCCGGGATCATGACTCGAACGGGAATCTTATCGCAGTCAACGGGACTTACGGGATCTTTACAGCCGATACCTATACGCAGAGTGGAAGTACAGACGTGGGGGGGACGGACACTGGCGCTGCCGATCACGTACCGGACAGGCCAGGGGACCCCTCGGTGATCCTAGAAAACTATAGTGGCTGGATGCCGACCACCCCGGATGAGGTCATGGGTGGGGTCTCAAACGGGTACCCTGAGGGCACGCTCAAGAGCCTTGCCCAGTCTGGGGTGAACGGCAGCCAATACGTCACGGACCCCGCGGGCCTCCTCTTTTCGCTCTCAGGGGTCACCTACGTTGAACTGCCGTGTGGGGGCGAGTGGGAACCTGCCAATGTCGACGGCTCCGGCGTCCTCGTCGTCCACAATTCATGCAACAACGCAGTCATTAAGGATTTGGACACCGGAATCTTCAGAGGGCTACTCATCGTCGACGACATCGTCCACATCCATACCACCATCATTGGAGCCGTGTACAGCCTTACGACCGCACCGTCCTCTGGGAACGTGCTCGGGAACGGGAGTGGTGAGGTCCTCTTTAGTCGGGAGGCCTTGGCCGCCGCAATGCTAGGAGCAGCGTCAAAGAGCTATTCGATCCTGGCCTGGCGCGAGCTGTCAGGATGAACTGGATGCGCCGTTTCCTTGTCCCATGGGCTCCACCAGACCCCCATCCACGATAGTTCGCCGAAAATCGCGGTTCGCTCCGACCGAGACCCTCGTCGGCGTTGATCCGCTATCCGCGCCCCGCGGCGTGCTTGGCGTATTCCGTGTACCGGATCGCCTAACTGTTGAACCTGGCTCCAGGGAACTGACAGCCGCGTTGCGCAAGAGCGGAGGGGAGAGGGGGATCGTCCTCGTCACTAGTCTTCTGGTGATGGTCCTGCTGATGCCGCTGGGGGCCCTCTTCCTCACCTTCGCCCTCACGGAGAGTACGATCGCCTCGAACCAAGCCGCTGCCGCGCAGGGCTTCAGCATCACCGAGGCAGGGATCGAGCATGCCAGGGTGGAGCTGATCGGTGCCGACGTCAATGCCATCCTGACCAGTAATCCACCCCTCATCAATTTCGCCAACGGGGGCCAGAACGTCGGCTTCGGCGGTGGGAGCTACAGCGTCACGGTCGGCAATAATACCGTCGCCGTTGGGAGCATCCCAGCCGACCCCGGAGGCGCGAACAACGATACGGATAACATTCTGATCCTCACTGCTACAGGAAGCCTCGGAAGCGCCACCTCCTCGATCGAGGCAATAGTGCAAGGGCCGGTTACCATGCCGCCCGGGGCGAGGGGCGCAGTCACCACCAACGGGCCAACGGCAACCAATGGCAATCTCACTATCGACGGCCGTGATCATGACGTGAACGGGAACACCATTATCCCAGACTCGGGAACTTACGGAATCTTTACAGCGAGCACGTATTCCCAGGGAGGGAATTCCAGGGTGGGAGGGACTGAACACAATCCGGCTGTCGTCGATCACGCTCCGGCGAAGCCGGGGGACCCCTCGGTGATTGAGGAAAACTACAACGGCAACCCGGCGATGGCGACCA
>JBHHWA010000310.1:0-1702 GCA_046756285.1 Thermoplasmata archaeon | reverse complement strand
ATGAACATCGACCCCGACGGGGCGGCGAAGCTCATCCGCGAGGTCCGCCCCCAGATGGCCACCTTTGGCCAGTCGGTCTTCCTGTTTCCCACGCCCCTCCGGGACCTCGAAGACGCGTTCCAGGAGGTGGGTTGCGCGGTGTGGTACGACGGCGCCCACGTCCTCGGGCTCATCGCGGGGGGCCAGTTCCAGGACCCCCTGCGGGAGGGCGCCCACGTGATCTCCTCGAGTACCCACAAGACCCTCCCCGGCCCCCAGCACGGGCTCGTCCTTGCGAACCCGAAAGACGAAGCCATGGAGAAGGCGCTCCGGCGGGGCATCTTCCCGGGCGTCGTCAGCAACCATCACCTCCACGCGATGGCCGCCCTCGGCATTACCCTGGCCGAGTGGGAGGCCTTCGGTCAGGAGTACGCCGCCCAAGTCGTCCGGAATGCGAAGGCCCTCGGGCAGGCCCTCCACGAGCGGGGCATGCGTGTTCTCGGGGAACATCTCGGCTTCACGGCTTCCCACGCGCTGGCCGTGGACGTGTCCCAGGAGGGGGGCGGCGCTCAAGTCGCCCTCGATCTGGAGCGGGCCAACCTCATCACGAACAAGAACCTCCTCTCGGGGGACACGAGCCCTGTGAAGCCCAGCGGCCTCCGCCTCGGGAGTCAGGAACTCACGCGTGTGGGCATGGGAACCGCTGAGATGGCGGAGGTGGCCGACCTCATTGTACGCGTGGCCTCAAAGAAGGAGAAGCCCGAGGACGTCGCGCGGGATGTCACTGAGCTCGCCTCCCAATACCGGCAGGTCAAGTACTCCTTCCATCCGGAGACGGACGCCTACCGTCGGCACGTGCTTGTGAGCGGGTGAGGCTCCCGCGGGGAGCTGCGGGCCTACCACTTTCGCATGGCGAGGACCAACACGATCGCCAGGGTGATGACGGCGACGACGAAGCCCCCGATGGACCAGAAGAGGCTCATGGCCCCGATGGCCGCGAAGGTCGCGTCGATGACTTGGAAGGACGCGAATCCGAAGACCGTCACCCCTCCGACGGTGGCCGCTCCGTGGATGGCGTACAGGCCCGGGACGTCGGGGGCCACCATCGTCGTGCGATAGGCTCCCGTGTGGCCAAAGATGACGGGCACGTCGATGGGGATCAGCCCTTGCACCTCGCCCATGCCGACGCCCTCGCCCAGGTTCGGCGGGTGGGCGTGGGGCCATCCCGTTGGCCAAGTAGGTTCCACCAAGGAACCGTTGTCGGTGACCCAGAAGTGGATCTCCACCGTCTCTCCCGGCGCGAAGACCGGCGCCACGTTCATCGTTAGGTCGATGCCCGAATCCACCGGTCGAGCCACGCCCGCGGAGGCGTACGGCGCGGCCAGCGCAAAGAACGCGCCCAAGAGAGCAAGCGTTAAACCAGCTGTGATGAGAACTCTCCTCACACTTCTTCCCCGCGGCTCGACTCGGAAGGAAGACCTTAAGGTTATTCCCAAGCGACTCCTTCGCTGCCTCCCCCGTGGCCTCGCCTCACACTCTCCCACGGCGACGAAGCAGCAGGAAGGCGAACGCCCCTGCCCCGACGCCGAGGAGGGTCCCAAAGAGGACGACCAAGGCGAAGGGCCCGGCGAGGGAGTCCTGGACCTGGAAGCTGCCGGCCGCCGCGTTGAGGTTCCCCGCCCCGTCCTGTGCGAAGATTTCGAACCGATAGACCCCGAGCGAC
>JBHHWA010000309.1:0-1705 GCA_046756285.1 Thermoplasmata archaeon | reverse complement strand
TCTCCGACGTCCTCGTGGACGTCCGCCGGAAGGCGGCCGACGACATGGGATACCCCATGACCATCTTCGGCTCCTGCAAGGCGAAGGTGCCGGTCCGGGTCGTGGAAGAGGTGAAGGACGCCCTCCAGCTCTCCGTCGGACCCGACGACTTCAAGAACTACATCGTCAAGACACGGTCCCGGGACTAACCCTATTAGCGGGACGGGCATCTTCGCGCTGTGGACGAGGTCCAGGTCCTGCCCGGTATCAAGGCGACCCAGGACTATGCGCTCTACCACGAGGAGGAGAAAGCCCTTGTCATCTCCGACCTCCACCTCGGCTACGAGGGGGCCTTACGCAAGCAGGGCGTTTCCCTCCCCCGTTTCCAGAAGCAACACATGATCGAGCGGTTGGACCATCTCCTGGACCGCTACGCCCCGGAGAAGCTGGTCATCGCAGGGGACTTCAAACACGAGTTCTCCCGGAACCTGCGGGAGGAGTGGAGCGAGGTCACGGACGTGCTGAACTTCCTCCAGGGGAAGGTGGAACCGGTCCTCGTACGAGGGAACCACGACAACTTCCTCCTCACGATTCTGTACCGGAAGGGGCTTGAGCTCCACGAGCCAGCCTACGACCTCGGCCGATTCGTCGTGACCCACGGACACCTGGAGGTGGAGGCGCCCACCGGCCTCATCATGGGCCACGAGCACCCCTCCCTCCGGTTGAAGGACACCATCGGTGCCTCCATCGGCCTGCCCTGCTTCACCGTCCGCGAGGACCTGATCATCCTCCCCGCCTTCAGCCCCCTCGCCCATGGATCCGACGTCCTCCGGGGGCCCTACCTGTCCCCCATGGTATCCAGGAAGGCCGTCCTGGGTTCCCAGCTGTACGGGTTGGACGAAAAGCTTGGCATCTTGGAATTCGGCACGGGGGCCGAACTCCTGGCTGGTTGACCTCCCAACGCTTATTACCGCTCCTCCGGATAACGGCCCCGATACCATGCCAGACAAGACGACCCTCTCCGTCATCAAGGCGGACGTCGGGAGTGTCGCGGGCCACCAGGCGGTCCATCCTCGTCTCGAGGAGATCGCCCAGGAGTCGCTGAGGGAGGCCCAGGAGATGGGCGTCCTGGAGGACTTCTACGTGACTCACTGCGGGGACGACTTGGAACTGATTATGACCCATCGGCAGGGCGTGGACAGCAGCAAGATCCACGAACTCGCCTGGCTTACCTTCAAGAAGGCCGCCAAGGAGGCGGAGGACCTCCATCTGTACGCGGCCGGCCAGGACCTCCTCGTCGACGCCTTCTCCGGGAACGTGCGCGGACTGGGTCCTGGCAGCGCCGAGCTCGAGTTCGAGGAGCGCCACGCGGAGCCCGTCGCCGTCTTCATGATGGACAAGACGGAGCCCGGGACGTTCAACTTCCCGATCTTCCGCATGTTCGGGGACCCCTTCTGCTCGGCCGGCCTCGTCATCGACACGGCCATGCACGAGGGCTTTCGCTTCGAGGTCTGGGACATCAAAGCCAACCGTCGGGTCTTCTTCGACACCCCGGAGGAATTGTACGACCTCCTAGCCTTTATCGGAACGAAGGGGCAGTTCGTGATCAAGCGAGTCTACGCCCGAGCGGACCAAGTGGTCGAGGGGGAGGCGGTGGCCTGCGTGAGCACCGACAAGCTGGCCCACATCGCCGGGAAGTACGTGGGGAAGGACGACCCGGTGGCCG
>JBHHWA010000308.1:0-1707 GCA_046756285.1 Thermoplasmata archaeon | reverse complement strand
AACGAGGTGGGCCGCGATCCCGACTCCCTCAACATCCGAGCCATGGTGGGGCTGCTTCCGGAGACGCCTGGGCTCTACGAGCGCCTCAGCGCCTACCAGAACCTGGACTACTACGGCCGGCTGTACGGCGTCCCCGATGGCACTCGGCGTGAGCGCATCAAGGAGCTCCTGGAGTTGCTGGGCCTCTGGAACCGACGGGACGGCGCGGTGGCCACGTTCTCCAAGGGCATGCGGCAAAAGATCGCCATCGTGCGAGCCATGGTTCACGATCCCGCCATCCTCTTCCTGGACGAACCCACGGCGGCCTTGGACCCCTCCGCGGCCAAGACGGTGCGGGACTTCCTCCGGGACCTGCGCGGAGAAGGCCGGACAATCTTCCTGAACACCCACAATCTGTTCGAGGCCGAGCGGATGGCCGACCGCATCGGGGTGGTGAACACCCATCTCCTCGCCCAGGGCTCGTCCCGGGAGCTCGCCGCGCGCTACTGGAAGCCCGCCACGGTGGTTCGGCTCCGACAGCCGAACGAAGCGGTGTTCGAGGCGATTGAAGCCCTCGACTTTGTGGACCGCGTCGAGACGCAGGACGGCGAGCTTCTCCTCCATCTAGATGATCCGGAGCGGTACAACCCCGAAATCGTGCGCACCGTCGTGAAGGCCGGCGGGGAGATCGAGTACATCATGGAGAAGGAGCGGGGGCTGGAGGACGTGTACCTGCGTCTCGTCGGAGAGGAAGCATGAGGCTCGGGAAGGCGTGGATCGTCGCTGGGAAGGAGATGCGGGAGTTCCGTGGAAACAAGTACATCATGTTCTCCCTCATCCTGCCGCCCGTCATCCTGGCGGTGGTCCTGCCCCTCGGGCTCTTCGCCCCCATCGCGGCTCTCGGACCCTCGGACACCCCCCTCCCCCTCAACCCGGCCATCAACCGTACTTTCGCGCCGGATACCTACGTGAGGTTGAGTTTTGTCAACGCGAGCCTCCAGGACTCGGTCATCCGCGACTCGGTCATCAGCGGCTCCACCGTCACGAATTCCACCCTCGTCGGCGTCACCGTGCGTGGGAGCATCCTGGAACGCGTGATCGTCAAGGAGTCTCTGATCATCGGGTCGAACTTGATCGACTCCCCCGACGTGCAGACGACGAGCATTCAGAACAGCGCGGTCCTGGGGGAGCGAGGCGAGGACTTCACGCAGACCATCCTGAGCATTCTGAACGCCTTCCTCCTCTTCTTCATCATCATCCCCGCGGCCATCCCTGCGGTCATCGCGAGCTACAGCTTCGTGGGGGAGAAGGTCGGGAAGAGCCTGGAGCCCCTCCTGGCCACGCCCACCACGGACGGAGAGCTTCTCCTGGGCAAGGCCCTCTCCATCTTCCTCCCCACCGTCGGCGTTACGTGGCTGGCCGCCCTCCTCTTCATCATCATCACCAACGTGACGGTGGAGGGCATCCTCGGGTTCGCCCCGCTTCCCACGCCCCAGTGGATCCTCGGCGTCCTGCTCCTCGCCCCCCTCTTCGCCCTCCTCAGCATCATGGTGAACGTGGTCATCTCCAGCCGGGTCAGCGACGTTCGGGCCTCTCAGCAGCTGGGAACGCTCGTGGTGGTTCCCGCCATCTTCCTGTTTATTGGCGTGATTGCCGGGGCCCTCGTCTTCGACTTGACCACCCTCGCCATCTTTGCGATGGTCGTCCTGTTGCTGGACCTCGTGATGA
>JBHHWA010000307.1:0-1715 GCA_046756285.1 Thermoplasmata archaeon | reverse complement strand
CTGTTCCTTGGACTGGTCCTGGGCTCGCGTCACCTTGGGTTTGGGTGCAGGGGGGGTCTCTGGGGACGATTGGGGGGATTCTTTGGAGGTAGAATCACCCTCGATCCAGGTTTCCAAGTCCCCATCATCGCCCTTCAACCAGGCGACGAGTGCCTCCTTGTCCATCTGGTCGGGGGAAGGCTGGGCCACGGGCTGGCCTCCGTTTGTGTCGGACTTCACCCTCAACTTGCCGTCCACGGTTTCGTGCAGGGCCCCGCAGGAAGAACATTGGCCATCGGCCCGCAGGCCGCTGCCACAGACGATGCACAAGGCTTCAGCCTTTGGGCCCTGTTCGTCGTTCGCCATCAAGGAGGAACACCTCTAGAATATGGCGGTGCCTGGTTTCCAGTCCAACGCAAAACGACGTGGAAATAGGGGGTAATAAGGACGGGGACTAAATTATCACTTTTGAAGAGGGGGCCTCACGCCTTGGCGTAGATCTGGATGGGTTTTCCTTGCTTGCCATCGTCCACGAGGAACTCCAGCTCCTCCACCCGTTCCATCAGCTTGGCGGCGACCGCCAAGTGCGCCCAAACGGGGACGCACCCCCGCATCTGGACCTTCTTCCCCTCGTACGGGGAGAAGTCCACCTTCTCGAGTTGCGCCGGGAATTCGTCGAGGCGTACGAGGCCCAGCAGTTCCGAGAGGTCGAGTACTTCTTTCATCGGGCTCCCTCACACGTAGAAGGACTCACCGCAGGCACAGGTGCCCTGCGCATTGGGGTTCTTGATCTTGAACCCGGAGCCCATGAGGCCTTCGGAGTACTCCATCCTGGAGTTCATCACGTAGAGCGCGGACATGGGATCCAAGAGGACCTCCACCCCCCGCGTCTCCCAGACGATGTCCGTCTCACCTGCTTCCCGCGCGAAGTCCACGTTGTACGTCATCCCGGAGCAACCCCCACTGACGACCTTCACGCGGATTCGGGGCGCGTCCAGGCCCTGCTTGTCTGCAAGCTCCCGGAGCTTAACCGCGGCAGGTTCTGTCACCTCGAAGGTGGGCTTGGCCTGCATAAATCCTCGGGTGAAATCATGTTGGGCTCGCGTAATAAAGGTTGGCTAACCATTCCGTGACGTCGAAAGTTCCCTTCCTCCGAGACGATGGAACGTCGGTGAGACGGCTTTCCCCTCGAAATCTTATCATACCTCGGGGAGCTACCGCGCCGCGGTGGATGGATGGCGGAGAAAGACGGGCTGTTGAGCGAGCCCCTGCATCACGTGAATCTGGAGCGGGCGGCCACGATTGCGGAGTTGGTGGACCAGTTCCGCAGGGGAGCCTTCCAGAGCCGTGCATTGGGCACGGCTGCAGCCATTCTGGAGGAGGCCCTGGCCGACCCGGCGCGACCCACGATGTTTCTCGGCGTGGCTGGGGCGATGGTCCCGGGAGGGATGCGGAAGGTCATCAGCGATATGATTCGGAAGGGGCTCGTGGACGTCCTGGTCACCACCGGGGCAATCGCCTACCACGACTTCTACGAAGGCCTGGGGCACCACCACTACCGTGGACATCCCGAGATGGACGACGTTCTCCTTCGGAAGCACTTCATCGATCGCATGTACGACAGCTTGGCGGATGAAGCGGTGTTCCGGGACATCGACGCGATGATGGCCGAGGTGGCCGACGGCCTAGAACCTAGGTCCTACTCGAGCCGAGAGTTCATGGCGATCCTCGGAGAT
>JBHHWA010000306.1:0-1719 GCA_046756285.1 Thermoplasmata archaeon | reverse complement strand
CCGAGGTCCCCGCGGAGGGCCGATTCCAGGAGGAACGCGTCCACCAGGTCGTGAAGGATGAGGTAGAGGAGAACGCCAACGAAGAAGGCGAGCCACGGTCCCGGCATCCCCTGGATGCGACGCGCGAAGAGGAGGAGCGCGAGGCCCAGAAGGCCCAGGAGAGCGATCACCAGCCCCGTCTGTGCCTCAAGAACAACCACGGAGCCCGACTCACGGGGACGGGGGGGAAAAGCGTTTCTCTCCGCCTACACGGCCTCGCTGCGCGGGGCTGGCCTCTGTAGCGGCCTCCATAGGCGTCGGGTCACCACCGCCAGCAGGACGGCGGCCCCGGGAATCAGTAGGAGCCCGAACAGCAGCAGGACCGGATTCATCGCGGCCGTGGCTGGCTCGAGGGTGCCGGGCTCGGATTCCGTCGGAGTCCCTCCTGCCAGTTCGTCGAACCGGTAGTCCTGCTCAAAGCCCCCGAAGAAGGGGTCCGCACTCGCGGGTCCGGGTATGGGCGTGAGAGCCGCCAGGGTCAGGATAACTGCCCCGAGAAGGAGAACCGCAGACAGACCGAGCAGGATCACAATCTTCGTGTTCTCGGTCGGGTTCAGGAGGTCGCGGCCTTTCCAGGAGAGACCGTAGTAGACGAAGCCATGATCGTCGAACCGCTTGACGAGATCCCCCTCAACGAGCTTCTGGAGGTGGCGATGAACGCCTCCCTTGTCGATGTTCAAGGCCTCCGCGACCTGCGTCACGGTCCGCCGCATGGGCTCGAGGTTGCGCATGATCTCCAGTCGGGTGTCGGAGGCGAGGGCGAGAAGCGCCTTCTTGTCCAGCGTGACGCGCATGGGGCTCGTGTCCCTTGTCCGATATTGCGGGCCGACCATATATCTGGGTTCCCCTAGCACCCGCCGTAGCCCGGGTCCTCTCCGTATGCGAGCGAGCTTGCCTCCGTGAAGTCGATGAGGGAATGGGCCTTCAGGACCCTGGGGGAAATCGTGTAGAGATGGTCTCCGATGTACAGCGAACGGGTCACGCCGTACGGTCCTGAGGCGTAGCGGCAGACGTCCCCATCCGAGGGATGGTGGGTGACACGAGCCCGAACCTCGAATCCGTCTGCCGGGTCCACCGAAAGGACCAGCGCGCCTTGCCACGCATCCATGCCGTAGTCCCATGGAGGCACGTCGTCGACGGGTTCGACCCTCTCAACCAGATCGACGGGGAGGACCACGAGACGGTCTTCGCGCATGTAGAGAAAGGCCTTGTGGTCGTACAGCACGGGAGAAGAGCTCCCCCGGTCCCCTACCAAGTACTTGGCCACCTCCTTCGGCGAGCGGAGGTCGCTCACGTCGAAGAGGGATAGCTTGAGGCCTTGGAACCAGGCGAATGTACCACTGGGGTCCTCGATGGTGTCCTTACCGACCCCAAGGACGTGGGTATTGTCGATAGGATGGAGGTATTCGGAGAACCCGGGAATCTTGAGATAGCCCAGCACCTCGGGCCGGTCGGGGATGGAGAGATCGAGGACGAAGAAGGGATCGACCTTCTGGAAGGTCACCAAGTAACCAAGCTCGCCGACGAAGCGGGCCGAATAAATGCTCTCACCCCGCGCCAGGCCTTCCAGGGCCCCCACGACGGCTAGGTCGGGATCGAGGACGTAGACGTTGTTTTCGGAGGCACTCCCCCACGTGGTGGTCGCCACGCGCAAATAGCTCCGATGTTCGTCCAGGGAGA
>JBHHWA010000305.1:0-1729 GCA_046756285.1 Thermoplasmata archaeon | reverse complement strand
CATGGAGGTCCGGCGGGGACGGGACACGGGTCCTCGCAAGGTTCCTCCCTCGACCTTGAAGCGACCGCGCCGGCCGCGGCGGGCCTCCCGTCGAGGCCAACTCGCGGAGGACCCGAAACCCGTGCCGGGCCTCACCCGCGTCGGGATGGACCTCGGCATCCTCGAAGGGACGGAAATGGAGGGGAACGTGGTCACCGAGGGTCGTCTGGGGTTGGCGGCCAACTCGACGCTCCGTGGGAGCGGCAAGGCCCGCAAGGGGATCCACGTCGGCGAGAAGGCCAAGGTGTTCGGCAACCTCATCACGGCCGGGGAGGTCAAGCTCGGGCGTCTCTGCTATGTCCAGGGGCTGGTCTACGCGACGGGTAACGTGGTCCTCCTCCCGGGCGCCGTGGTCAAGGGCATCTACACCGAAGGCCGAGTGGACGTTCACCCCGGGGCGGAGATCCTCGAAGACGTCATCGCGGCCGAAGGGGTTCACCTCGTCGTGCCCATGAAGGGCGAGAAGGCCATGGATCATCTGGAACTCCTGAACGTCCTTCTCGCTCGGACCGAGCTGGAGGAGGGAGACGAGTGAGGGGCTCGCCCTTCTTCCTTCTCCTCGCGGTCCTCGCGATCCTCGGGTCCGCCCAGGCTCAGCCGACGGCATGGATCCAACTTGATACCAACCCACCTGAGTCGGCCGGGGACGGTCCGCCGCCCGCCGACATGGTCGACCTCTACTTCGGGTCCAACTCCACCCACGCCTTCTTCCGGGAGGACCTCGTCGCCTCGCCAGACGTGGGAAACTACACGTACGTGGTGTATCTCGACTACCCCCGAGCAGGGGCTTTCGATCCGGACTATCGCCTCGTCCACGCGCAGTCGGGGAGCTACCTGGAGCAGTGGGACGGCAGCACTTGGACCTTCGTGGAGGCCATTCTCGTCACCTTCGACCCGACGAACACGAGCCTCATTTTCGAGGTTGCCTTCGCCTCCATCGGAGGGCTCTTGGACAAGCACATGGACGTCTGGTTTGAGAACTACGACGGGGCGGACTCCTTCCAGAACCGTGTCGACAAGGCCCCCAACGGAAACAAGCCATATCGAATCCATAAGAAGGTCATCCCGAACCTGCCCGGGTTCGTCCTCCCTGCTTTCGCTGCCGGGTTGGTCACGACGCTCTTCGTCATCCGTCGGAAGTTCCTGCCGTCTTAGAGGAAGGAGGGCGAAGGCGGCACACCTCGTGGCCTCGGACTCCTCAGGACGCTCATCCGAGCGAGGAGACCGTCTCCTCTAAGATGTCCAGAGCCCCCTCGATGTGTTCCTTCTCAATCCCGTAGTGGGTAACGCACCGCACGAGCGTCCGCGCCTTCGTCAACGCGCCCAGCCCCCGCTTCTGCGTTTCCGCGATGAACTCCGCAGCAGTCATGCCCAAGGACGCCACGTCGAAGATCACGATGTTGCTCTGGACGCTCTCCAGATCGACCTGGAGGCCGGCGATCCCCGCCACGCCGTTGGCCAACCGCTGGGCGGTCGCATGGTCCTCCGCCAGTCGATCGACCATGGTTTCTAGGGCAACGAGACCCGCGGCCGCGACGACGCCCGCCTGGCGCATGCCGCCTCCGAGGAGCTTCCGGGCACGACGGGCCTCCTCAATGAAGGCGCGGGGGCCCACAACTACGGAACCGACGGGACAAGCAAGCCCCTTGGAAAGGCAGAAGGTGAGGGAGTCTACCCCTTCCGTCAAGTT
>JBHHWA010000304.1:0-1740 GCA_046756285.1 Thermoplasmata archaeon | reverse complement strand
AGCCCAGAACCGTGGCGCGTAGGCTCGCAAGGTGCTCTTCGTCGAACCCCATCAGTGGGTAGAAGGCGGGCCGAAGGTCCCCCTTTGGCACGGCCGTCGACGTCCACGGATAGACAAACCCGAGGGCCCCGACGTCTTCCGCGACGTCCTGCATCTCCGGAAGGGACCCGATGGGGCGTACCTGGATGTCTGGGTCCCACGTCCGCAGCACGGCGGCCCATCTTTCCTCTCCCCGGAAGACCGGCAAGACGTAGCAACCGCGCTTCATCATCAGCCATGACGCCACCGCTCCCTCCGGGTTCTCCACGAGTGTCACTACCTTCCCCTGTGTACCCAGGGGCAAGCCCCCGACGCCCCGCATGAGGTCCGTGAATAGGTAGGCCTTCTCGTCACGAATCTCGATGTGAATTTCCCAGTCCGGAGCGGTCAAGTTCACGCGAATCTCCGGCAATCTAGCAAGGATCGCCGCCCCGACCTCGCGAGCCACGTCGGTGCTCGTGTAGGGGTGCTCACCGACGCGACGCGTCCGGACCGCGAAAGAGGGCCCCTTTTCCCGTACCTCCTCCGCCAGACGAATGGCTTGGGCGGAGACGTCCTTCAGCTCGGCCGACGACTCCCAGACCGGACTGAAGGAGACGAGTCCAAACACCCGCCCGAGCAGCTCCCCTGCCTCGGGATCCTCGGAGTTCAGGAAGAGCCGCCCCCCCTCCTCCCACACGGTGCCCTGTACGGTGTGGTCCGCAAAGAGTCGGGCAATGTGGCCTCGTAGGCGGCGCATCATCTGGCCCCGCACGTGACGGCCTTTCAGCCCCAGTTCCCCATAACGGAGGAGGAATTTCACCGCTCAAAGAAGGCGGCGGGCATACATGCGCCTTCGCCTGACGGTCGGCGTGGGGCGGGAGACATACCTTTTTCCCAGCTTCCCAATTCGACCCGCGTGGACCTCCTGACTCTCGTCCTGGTCGCCTTCCTGGTCTTCTCCGTGGCCTTCGTCTACTCAAACCTGGGACTCGGCGGAGGCACCCTCTACGTCCCCATCCTCCTCACGTTTGTCACGCCGTTCAAGGAGGTCGCCGTCCCCATGTCGCTTACCTTCACCCTGGCGACCGCCCTCCCCGCGACGTTCAACCACTATCGGAAGGACTTGGTCGCCTCCCGTCTGGCCCTTTTCCTGGTCGGCGGTGCCCTCGCAGGGGCCGTCCTGGGGGCCTTGTTCACGCTGGCCATCAGCCAGGACGTCTTCCTCGCGTTCTTTTCCGTAATTCTCGTCGTCGTCGCCGCGAAGATGCTCCGGGACTGGTTGGGCCACGCGGAGACCATCGAACACGATGACGATTCGAAAATGACGGGCGCCCGTTTGGGGGTCTCCTCCTCCGCGACCCTCTCCTCGGGCTTTCTTTCCGGAAGCCTAGGCATCGGGGGCGGGGTGGCCAATGTCCCGATCATGGTCTACGGCCTAGGTCGGCGGACCCGCCTCGCCATCGGGACCTCCACCCTCATGATCGTGCCCACCTCGATAGTCGGTTTCTTGAGCTTTCTCTACTTCGGGGATCTGGCGAGCCTGGACGTCGGGCTCACCGCCTTCCTATGGGTGCTGGTGCTGGTGGGGTCCTACCTGGGGTCCTACTGGGGGCTACGTAAGCTGCAGTCCCGCTCCGTTGCCCTCGTCTTCATTTTGGTCCTCATCGTGGCCGCGGCGAAGCTCACCTCCGACCTGATTCTCGGGACCTAAGATTTAAG
>JBHHWA010000303.1:0-1747 GCA_046756285.1 Thermoplasmata archaeon | reverse complement strand
TGAGACTTTCAGGTCGGTTTCGGATAGGTTCTGTTCTTGTGTCACGAAAGGGTACTTTTGCCGCCTCCTGCACACCCAAGTGCTTGAAGTTATTGACTCTGTTCACCCTTGCGTAGGGTTCGGTTCATGTCCACGATAACCCCAACGCCCGCTTGATCTGGTCAACGATGATGTCAAGCTCTTGGGCGATATCGATCGACGGCACGCCCTCTGGCTCCTCCAGCGTGTCGAACTGGCTGGCCAGGAGGTCCGCCTTCATAAAGTGACTCTTCCGTGAGAGAAGCCGCTCATGAGTGAGATCGTAGCCTCCCTTCAAGTAGACGAAGACGACTTCGTTTCGGTTCGCTGCCAGACGGTCCCGGTACCTTTGCTTCAAAGCAGAACAGGCAATCACCGCGGACCGCGCTCCACTGATGAGGTGTTGGATGACGCCATCGAGCGTCGCGAGCCACGCGTCACGTTCCTCGTCGGACAACGCGATCCCCTGGCTCATCTTGTCAACATTGGCCTTGGGATGAAAGTCGTCTCCATCGTAGAAGCCCCAATTGAGGTCCTTGGCGAGGAGCTGTCCGATGGTGGTTTTGCCTGAACCGGCGACCCCCATCAGGATGACGATCCGCACATTATGAGGCATAACCAACCACGACCTCCGGGGTCACCTATCAAGTCGCTGGTTGACGAAAGTTCGCTCGCCCATGTCCGGTCCCCTTGGGATTTGATTCTCTGACGCCGCCAGACCTAATGGACAAAGAGCGACTTGACCCCTTGCGGCTTTCCAGCATTGATGGGGTCCCGCTGGCGATCACCCGCTGCTTGACCGCTTAACCGCCCTGCGCTTCTCTTGAGGACCTCCTCCCGATCCACCACCAGGGATGGTCTTGACCGAGCGGGAGCGGCATGGTAGGGTTGCTTACCTTCCGGGGATACCAGAGGCGTTGAGGACAGAAGAAGCTGTGAAAGTCGAATTTTACTTCAGCAGTAAGGAGGAACCGACGGGGCAGTACTATTGCGACATCAACAAGGCCCTAGACCTCTGTCAGCGACTGCAGGCGAAGGGGATGAACGTTAAGGTCCAAGACTGTGGCGAGGAGCCGGCTGCCTTCATGACGTACAATGCCGCCGTCACGGGTCCCCCCGCCGCCAGGCGTTCGGTCTTCGGCACGAAGGGGGCCCTGGAGGAGGACTTCGGCCGCGCTGTCCCGGCCCTCCTCATCTTTGACAAAGAGGCCGACCGTTATCCGGTGGAGGTCTACCCGAGGATGGACCGCGAGCTGAACCGGCTGATCGGCATCGAGGAGGCCTTGCAAAATCTGCTGAGCAAGGCCTAGAGAAAGGAGGAGGCATCATGGGAAAAATCCCGGAAGGATATCTCCCCCCTAAGGAGCTCTGGTCGACCCGGAGCTATACGCTCCCCGAGTACCAGGCCTACCCGAAAAAATTCAACAGCACCGAGGAGCTTCTGGACAAGCAGGTGGCTGCGGGGAGAGGGGATCGGGCCGCCATCCTCTTTGAGGACAAAAAGATCCCATATAAGGCGCTCCTCGGCATGGTGAACAAACTCGGGAGCAGCCTCAAGGCCTTGGGTATCGAAGAGACGGATCGGGTCGCCCTGCGCGCCCCGAATATTCCCCCCGCCCTGGTGACGAATTTCGCGGTCCTGAAGATTGGTGGCGTTTTCCTGCCGACCTCTGCCCTCTTCTCCCGGGCCGAGATCGCCCACGTCTTCAACAATGCCGAGGTCAAGGCG
>JBHHWA010000302.1:0-1748 GCA_046756285.1 Thermoplasmata archaeon | reverse complement strand
CTACTTCGACATGGCCTGCACGGTCTTCATGGTCCGGGTGAGCTTCGAGCAGAAGCCCTACCGGAAGCACATGATGGAGGTCTTCGGGTCCACGGTCTATCCCTCTCCAAGTGCCTTCACGGAGTACGGGAAGCGGGTTCTCAAGGAGGCGCCCGACCACCCCGGTTCCCTCGGCATCGCGATCAGCGAGGCGCTCGAGGTGGCCGTCCAGGACGAGTCCACGAAGTACAGCCTTGGATCGGTCCTGAACCACGTCTTGCTCCACCAGACGGTCGTGGGCCAGGAGGCGAAGTTGCAGATGGAGGCCCTAGACCTTTACCCCGACGCCGTGGTGGGCTCGGTGGGAGGCGGAAGCAACTTCTCGGGTCTTGCCTACCCCTTCGTGGGGGACGTCCTCCGCGGGGAGGCCGATGCCAGCTTCTACGCCATCGAGCCGGCGGCGGTTCCTTCCCTGACGGAAGGGGAGTACACCTACGACTTCGGAGACACGGCAGAGATGACCCCGCTGCTCAAGATGTTCACACTGGGCCACGCGTTCGTCCCGCCTAAGATTCACGCGGGAGGGCTCCGGTATCACGGCGCCGCTCCCACCCTAAGTTTCCTGGTCGACGGGGGCCAGATCCAGGCACGAGCCTACGACCAGTTGTCCACCTACGAAGCGGGTGCCCTCTTCGCGCAGACCGAAGGTCTCATTCCGGCCCCTGAGACGAATCACGCGGTGAAGGGAGCCATCGAGCTCGCCCGCGAGGCGAAGGAGCGTGACGAGGAGCGGACGATCCTCTTCAACTTCTCCGGCCATGGACTCTTGGACATGGAGGGCTTCGCCCAGTATATGCACGGTGGCCTGGAGGTAGCCTGAGCCCGTCCCTGGCCTCGTCGCTCCCCAGAGGTTTTTAGGCCGTCGACCTTCCAGCGAGGGTGGACGCTGCCGTCGACGTGGGGGGCACCTTCACCGACTTCGTCGTCGTGAGGGAGGGGCGCCTGGAGGCCTTCAAGCTTCCCTCGTCCTCCGATCGACCCGAGGATGTCCTCGTTGAGGGTCTCCGGCCTTTCGATGTCGACGTGCTCGGGCACGGGACGACCATCGCGACGAATGCCATCGTGGAGGGCAAGGGAAGCCCTACGGCTCTGTTGACCACGCAGGGTTTCGAGGAACTCCTCGTCATCGGCCGGCAGAACCGGCCTCGCCTCTACGACTTCCACGCCACGAAGCCCCCCCCTCTCGTCCCTCCGGAGGCAACCTTCGGGGTGAGCGAGCGTGTTGGCGCCGAAGGTCAGGTCATCCGGGCGCTCGACGAGGGCGAAGTCGAGGAGCTGGTTCCCCGACTCCAGGCCCTCGGTATCGAGTCGGTGGCCGTGAGCCTCCTCTTCTCGTTCTTGAAACCCGATCACGAGGCCCGCGTCGGGCGCCGACTCGCGGACCACTTTTCCGTTTCCCTCTCCTCGGAGGTCCTGCCAGAGTTCAGGGAGTATGAGAGGACCTCCACCACCGTCATGGACGCCCTCGTAGGACCCGTCGTCCGTGGTTACCTGGGCGACATGAAGGGACGCCTTCCCGGGCCGCTGTGGATGATGCGTTCCAACGGCGGGCTCCGATCCGCTGAGAGTTTGCTCCGGCGGCCCGTCGAAGCCCTCCTCTCGGGACCCGCCGGCGGGGTGGCAGGGGTTAAGTACCTGGCGGACGCCCTCGACCTTTCCAACGTGCTCACGCTGGACATGGGTGGGACGAGTGCAGACATCTCCCTCCT
>JBHHWA010000301.1:0-1778 GCA_046756285.1 Thermoplasmata archaeon | reverse complement strand
TCAGGATCAGCACGGAGTTCTTGTTCTGTCCTTCCTTATACGCCTCCAGCGTGCGCGAGAAGGCGTAGAATTCCGGGTCCTTGCCGAAGGCCTCACCGTAGATCTTGGTCGCCTCGGCGTCCGCCTTCCCTCGAATCTTCTGGGCCCGCCGGTAAGCATTAGAACGAATCCGGCGGAGATCTTTCTCCATATTACCCACGATCTCGGCGCTCTCCCCCTCCCCTTCAGAGCGGAACCGGGCGGCGATGCGCTTTCGCTCGGAGATCATCCGCGAGTACACCTTCTCCCGGACGCTCTGCACGTAGTTGAGGCGCTTGATGCGGACGTCGATCAGCTTAATACCGAACTGGGGGACGACCTTCCGGGCCTCGGCCAGAATGGCGCGAGTGATCTCCTCGCGTCCGCGGCTGATCTTCTTCTTGAGTTCCTCCTCCCGCTCCAACGGGATCTCCTCGAGGATCTCCACTTTTGGCGTCACCCACGAGGCGCTGCGGACCAGTTCCACCAGCTCGTTGCCCGAGACCTGGCTCCGGACCGCGGAGTCGATGATGTCATCGAGGCGGGACTGGGCCCCCTGTTCCGTCGCCACGCTCTCGAGGAACTTCCTCGGGTCGGCGATCCGCCACCGCGCCGTGGCGTCCACCTTGATGAACTCGCGCCCCTTGGTCGGGATCTCCTCCGGGTCCCCATCCCAGATGAGGAGCCGTTTCTCAAAGAGAAGGACTTTCTGGACGAATGGGATCTTAAAGTGGAGCCCTGCCTCGGTGACCGGGTCCCCGACGACCTTGCCGAACTGCAGGAGGATGGCCTGCTGACCTTCCTGCACGGTGTAAAAGGCGCCGGACAGGGCCAGGAAGACCAGGAGTCCGAGGATACCGACCGCGATCGTGAACGTCCTCTTCATGGCTTGGTCCCTCCTGGCGCCGGCTTGAAACCCGACTCCAGGGAGAGCCAGGGGATCAGGGCCTTCTGGTCGGCGTCCACGATGTAGAGGGACTTGGAATCGGGGAGGATCGTGGTCAGCGCCTCCAGGTAGAGCCGCTTCCGCGTAACCTCAGGGAACCGCCGATATTCCGCGAGGATGGCCTGGAAGCGGTTCGCCTCGCCCTTGGCCCGGTTCACGCGCTCAAGGGCAAAGCCTTCGGCCTGGGCGATGGTCCGGCCCGCCTCTCCCCGCGCCTTGGGGATCTCGCGGTTGGCTTGTTCCTGGGCTTGGTTGATCGTCCGTTCCTTGTCCTGCCGTGCCTCGTTCACCTCGTTGAAGGCCGGCTTGACGGGGTCTGGTGGGGTCACATCCTGGAGCTTGACCGCGGTGATGCGGACCCCGGTCTCGTAGGCGGCCAGAATCTCTTGCATCTCTCGCTTGACTTCTTCTTGGACGGCTTCCCGGCCGACGGTCAAGACGTCGCTTCCCAGGCGGTTGCCCACCACCCGCCGCATGACCGCTTCGGACACGTCCCGGATCGTGTCTACCGGCTCCCGAACTCGGAAGAGGAATTTTCCTGGGTCATCGATACGGTACTGAACGATCCAGTCGACGTCGATGACGTTCAGATCCCCCGTGAGCATGAGCGACTCATCCTCGAACTGTCTGGGCGAGTATCGGGTCCGCCTCCCTGGGACCTCGGTCCGGAACCCGAACTCTTGTTTGAGGACCCGGGCCGTAGGGATGAGACGGACCGTCTCGATCCCGTATGGAATCTTGAAGTGGAGACCCGGGCCGACGGTTCTGACGACCTTTCCAAAGCGTTGGACGACGGCGGTCTCATCTGGCTGGA
>JBHHWA010000300.1:0-1785 GCA_046756285.1 Thermoplasmata archaeon | reverse complement strand
ACATCAGGGCGGCAGGCGGGGGCCGCACGTAACGCCTCCGGGATGTCGCAGAATTCCCCCACCACCATCGTGGACGGCGCGGCCGTCAAGATGCGCCGGAGGCTGGCACGGGAGTCCGCTTCAGAATCGATGATGACCGCCCGCAGCACAAGCGCCATGCGTGCCTCCGCTCACATGCCCTCGAGGTTACTCTTGCCGAAGGGGTGATCCAATACCTCGCCGACGCCGGGGATCCCGGGCACCAGAGTGAAATCTTCCTTCTCGTCCTCCCGGAGTTCCAAGAGCTTCGTCGGGTCAGGGATCGTCGGGGAGCCGGGCGGGGCGGGTTCGACCAGCTTTGCCGTCACGATGAAGAGCAGCTCGCTCTCTTCCTTCTGGAACCGCGTGCTCCGGAAGAGCGCACCGAGGATCGGGATGTCCCCGAGGAGCGGGATCTTGGCCACGGATTGCCGGACCCTGTTGTCGATGAGCCCGGCGATGACGAAGCTCTCGCCGTCCTTGAGGTTGACGGTGGTGAAGGCCGAGTTTTCCCGGAGCGCGGGGACTTCGAATCCAGAGAAGCTGAGGCCCGTCTCGAAGTCGAGGGCCGAGACCTTGGGTTCCACCTTCAGGTTGATCGTCTCGCCGTCCACCACCACCGGCAGGAAACTAAGCTGCACGCCGAAGGGCTTGAATTCGATCGTGATGGTGATGTTTTCTCCGCCGCTCGCCTGGGGGACGGGGAAGGGGAACTCGCCCCCGGCGAGGAAGCTGGCCTCCTTGCCGCTCTCGGTGACGAGGTTGGGCTTCGCCAGGACCCGGAGCATGTTCCGCTCGGCCAGGGCCCGTGCGAACCCAGCGAAGTCGCGGTCTGGAGAGGAGAAGAAGAAGCTGACGAGGTCGCTAAAGAGGAGGTCGGGTGACACGGGGGCGCCTGACGTGAGGAGCCCAATCGGCGGGAAGAAAGGGGTGCCGGGGAACGCCCCGCCCTGGATGGTGTCGCCCAGGAATTTGTAGCTGAAGCCGAGCTCGCTCAGGGCCTCTCGCGCCACCTCCGCCACCTGGACCTGGAGCAGGACCTGCGGCGTCTTGGTGTCCTTCACGGTCAAGAGGTTGATGACATGACCCTCCGGGGAAAAGACCGAGGCGACCTCGGCGGCGGCGGGGAGTAGCTCCTCGCTGGATACCGACCCCTGGAGGATGATGGCCTCTTGCGTGGGACGGACGTCGATCTCGTCGCGGGGGGCGATCTGCTTGAGCCGTTCGCGGAGAAGGTCCACGTCGGTCTGCACCACCAGGTCGAAGAACATGGTCTTTTTGGGGTAGAAGACCACCAGGGAGGTGACGCCCACGGCCTTGCCATTGATCAGGATCTGGTTCGGTGTGACGACGAAGACGTCGGCGATCTTCGGGTCGGTGACCGATACCCGGTCGAAGGGTTCCTTGATCTCGAGGACCTGGGACTTGCCAATGGTCACGTCGAGCCGGACCAACCCTGGTCCGGCTACCGCCACGGAGAGGTCGAAGCTGCTCACGAGGGTCGTCGTGAGCAGAAGCCCCAGCACGATCCGGCACGCGAGGGGTTGGCGGCATGGTTGCCTTCGTTCTCCTTCAATCTCAATGTCACTCGATGTCAATCTCATCCTCATCGCGGGTCCACCGCGACCCACACCTTGCTCGCATCGCGGACGAAGGTGTGATCGGTCGCCTTGCCCGCCCGGAGGACCGCGACCGTGTGGGCCTTGACCTTGGGCGGAGGCAAGGGAGCGCTGTCGGCCAGGCGTGCTTTGGTCGGCCTCGGCGTGC
>JBHHWA010000299.1:0-1788 GCA_046756285.1 Thermoplasmata archaeon | reverse complement strand
GTGCCGCACTCGCGGCAGCGGAGAATGGTCGTGCGCGTGGTCACTCCCTCCGGTGGAACGTCCCCTCTCCGCCGCGGGCCTCGATGCCCTCGATGGCGCCGGTCGCCGCGGTCTGCAGCGCCTCCTCGGCCGTCTTGTAGTCGGGTGCCTCCACGACGATTCGGTAACGCGGGGCCCCGATGTACTGCACGTGGACGGAGGCGCCGTCCTCGTTCTGGATGGAGGTCAAGACCTCCCGAATGTCCACGACCCCTCTCGGCGCCGGGCTCGAGATTTCCAGGTAGCCGTTGATCTTGACCAAGGGCGGCACGATGTTTTCCTGGGCCACCTCAATGAAGGCCTCGGTCCACTTGCCCTTGAACCCCTCTGCCCCGAGGACCGCGGGGTCGATGGCCGCCTCCTCAAAGGCCGCGTAGAGGCTTCCGAAGGTCTCCACGAGGTCGCTCACGAAGGTCTTGTACGCCCACGCCATGTCCTTCTTCAGCCGCGTGGTCACGAGCTCCAGGAGCTTCTCCGCCTTCTGGGCGTTCTTCCACTCCTGGATCTTCTCCCGCCGCTGGTGCTCGTTCACGGCCTTCAGGCTGAGGTCGATGTGCTCCTTCTCCGGGTCCACCCGCAGGACCTTGCAGACGACCTTCTGGCTCTCCCGGATGTAGTCTCGGATGTACTTGATCCACCCGCGGGCCACCTCGGCGATGTGGATGAACCCCTCCTTCCCCCCGTACTCCTCGAGGGAGACGAAGGCGCCGAAGTTCTTCACCTTGCTGACGCTGCAGACGACCAGCTCGCCCTCCTCCGGCCACTCCGGGCCGTATCCCATCACGAGAGCACCTCCACCACCTCCGCCTTGATGTCCGCCTTGCCCCCCGTGGGCTCGGCGATGGTGGCGCCACAGACGAGACAGGTCACCATGCTGGCCGCTCGATCGAAGAGGATCTGCTCATTGCCGCAGTCTCGGCAACGCACTCGGAGGAATTTGCTTCGCGTCTCCCACATCTCAGACCTCGACCAGCTCGAGTCGCTTGGCCCGGAAGGTGGCCCGGTGGTGGGCCTTTCCGCACTCCTTGCAACGGTACCGGATGTTTATGCGCTTTGTGGGCTTCTCGCCGCTGGGTTTGGGCCGCGGGAACCCCCCGTACCCCCGGGTGGCCCGTCGGAAGCGTCGCTGACCCGCCCGAAGCTCGCTGGGGCGCCGATGTCGGATCCGCTCGATCTCGAGGTCCGAGTGGTGTCCACAGTGGGGGCAATATCCCCGGATGACACGAGGCATCTTCAGGAAGATCCCGGTTTTGAAGTAGGAACGGTGACTATTTCAACGTTGGGAGCGGGACGACTGGCACGCCCCGGCCGGGCCTAGGGAATTTTTATATAGCCCATAATAATTTTCACGGCGGGAAGAATTGGGGGGTAGCCGCTGTCCGACGCCGAAGAGCGCGTTCTCGTCGAGCTGCTCGCGCGGACGCGCATGCCCCGGAAGCTCGCCCTCGTCCTGGTCCTGCTGGCCACCCAGGAGGAGGCCACCTCGCGGGACATCGAGGCCCACACCGGCCTCCGGCAGCCCGAGGTTTCCACCGCGATGACCGACCTGCGGGAACGCGAGTGGGTCACCAAACGGGACATCAAGAAGGAGGGTAAGGGGCGGCCCCTCCACGCCTACCGGCTGGCCCGATCGTTCCCTCGGATCGTCCAGGAAATCGTCGAGACGGAACGCGTCCGGATTCAGGAGATTGAGGAGGCTCTCGAGGCCCTGCAGCGGCGGGTCAACGCCTTCGCATCTCCGTGACCTCC
>JBHHWA010000298.1:0-1797 GCA_046756285.1 Thermoplasmata archaeon | reverse complement strand
GGTTAATGGCACCGGCGGTGGAGACGAAGTCGGGTTCCCCTACGTACGCCCTCCGACCGGGGATCCTGACCTTTGCCCTGCAGGCAACCCAGTATCAGCCTCGATAATCAGGCTGATACGCTTTAAGCCCAGGCCACGCACCCGCTTCGTTCAGGAACGGTGGGACGTGACTTCGATGGCCATTCCTGAAGGTTCTTCCTCGCCACGCCGAGCGCGTGTTCTCTGGATCGCCGCCTTGCTGCTGGGCTCGGGTCTTTGGATGCTCGCATCACCGGCCGCGGCGAGCCTTGGAATGTTCGCACCCCCTCACACCGACGAGGGATGGGACACAGACGCGGACAACCGCTTCGAGTTCCTCGTGGTCAACGTCACCGTGGACGTGATCGTGGCCGGCGCCTTCACCGTCGAAGGGACGCTCCTTGATTTCGGAACGTTCACCTTCATCACCAACAACTCCACGGCTTTCATCGGCGGGGTGGGCCTCAACGTGGTCGCCCTGAACTTCGAGGGCCGGGACATCTTCGGGTCCCGGTTTGACGGTCCCTATCGGGTCAGCCTGGACCTGCTGAATGACACGATGGTCCCGGTCCACTTTGACGTCCACATCACGGGGCCCTATGACTACGTCTCCTTCGGCCCGATCTTCGCCTTCACGCCTCCCCACACCGACGTCGGGCTGGACACGGACGGAAACGGACGGTTCAACTTCATCCAGGTGAACATCTCCGCGAACACCTCCCTGCCTGGGTTCTTCTTCCTCTTCGGCGCGATCTTCTCCTCAGGAGTCATTGACTTCAAGATCAAGCTCCTCAACCTCACCGCCGGCGACCACATCATCCCCTTCAACTTCAGCGGAGTCGGGGCCTTCATCAACGGGGACGACGGCCCATACGCCGTGCTCCTCTCGGCGAGCGTCATCGACTGCGGCCGGGACCGGAGTGGAGAGGGCGACAACGGCAACCACACGACCTTTGACTACAAGTTCACCGACTTCGAAATCGCAACCAAGCGGGACCTCACCGGAAGTGTGACCAACGGGACCACCGGGCAACCCGTGGCCAACGAGACCGTCTGGCTGGCCAACGAGACACATCGGTGGCTAACGACCTTCGAGACGAACGCCACAGGCAACTTCAGCTTCGTGGCCTTCGAGGGGGACTTCATCCTAGTGGCCGGGGCCGATGGACTCCAGGATGAGGCGGTTCCCCTCACCATTCTGGGCAACACCAACGTGGACATCACCCTGGGGAAGGAGGACGTCGAGGCCACGGAGCTCGATCTGGTTCTGACGGACTGGGGGAACCTCACGGTCCACCTCGACATGTACGGCTACGCGGACAACCAAAGCCAACGCTTCCTCGTGGACCAGTTCGTGGGCGACGGGGACCTCCTCGTGGATGCGAACGAGTCCGATCGGTGGATCGAATTCTTCCGGGCCTGCTTCACGCCCTTCAACGACACCACGGGCCAGTTCGAGGTGGACGGGATTCCCTTCCTGCTCGACAACGGGACCTTCGTGATGAACGCGGACCTCACGGGTCCCGTCACGTCGACCGCCCCCCTCCTCCAGACCATGGACATGAACTTCACCTCCCAGAGCCCCATTCCCGCCATGGCGACCCACGAGGTTTTCTTCCGTGCCAACTACGACGACGAGAACGAGACGGAGGTCGCGACGCTAACCTTCCCGAGCGCCTGGGTCCTCGACAGTTTCTGGCCGGTCAGCAACGTCACGGTCGGACCTCTCAACGACAACACGATTACCATCGATCCCCTCGGGCGACCGTCGGGGGACCC
>JBHHWA010000297.1:0-1797 GCA_046756285.1 Thermoplasmata archaeon | reverse complement strand
GCCAATGAGGGCGGCCTGGAAGAGGGGATGTTGGCCGGGGAAGAGATAAAAGGCGGCGTAAAGCATGCTCAGGGCCGCCGCGAAGCCTAAGAGCGCGTAGATCCGCCCCCCAGGCTTGGGCCCAAGGTACCTTGGACGAAGGTAACTCATAGCACGCCCTTAGTGGCGATGGCCTCTATATCAAGATATTGCCAACGTTATCGGCGACGAGTTTCTCTTCGAGTGGAAGTGAGGAGCCCGAGGAACGGGGTTTAGGGGCGAAGGACTACCTTTGCGCCAGACCCCGGGGGCCGTCACTTCTCTCCTGGGCTGCGATATGGCTAAATACGGAACCCAGTTCCTTCACGGGCATCCTCGGGGGCGGGTCCTAGTTCCTGCCAGGCGCTGCCTAGCCCTGGCCTCTAGGCGGCTCCCGGATGGGGGGACGACTCGGCATGGGCGGAAGTGTGAAAGGCCTGATGATGGATTTTCAGCTGACCTTGCCCCCTCTCCTGAAGCGGGCAGGGACGTACTTCGAGCCAGTTGAAATCGCCAGCCGGTTGCCTGGCAAGTCCTATCACCGGTACACCTACAGGGACTTCCACGACAGGGCCCTTCGACTGGCCGCCGCCCTGACCAAGGCGGGCATACGGCGAGGAGAACGGGTAGCCACCTTGATGTGGAACCACTACGCTCACTTGGAGGCTTACTTTGGCATCCCCTCCGCCGGCTTCGTTGTCCACACCCTCAACCTGCGGCTGCGTCCCTCGGAGATCGCCTACATCGTCAATCACGCGGAGGACCGGGTCCTCATCGTGGACGATGTCCTTCTTCCGCTGTATGACCAGATCAAGGATGAGGTCGAGCCGGAAGAAGTCCTCGTGGTCCCCCTGACGGGGAAGTCCGTGCCGGACGGGTACACGAGCTACGAGGAGTTCATCGGGCGAGAGGACGGGGAGTTCGTGTTCCCCGAGCTGCGGGAGGACGAGGCCGCCGGCATGTGCTACACCTCCGGGACGACCGGGCGGCCGAAGGGGGTGCTCTACTCCCATCGAGCCATCGTCCTCCACTCCTTCGCCTCCGCCCTGGCCGTCACGCTGGGCCTCGGGCAGGAAGACGTGATCTGCCCGGTGGTCCCCATGTTCCACGCCAACGCCTGGGGGATTCCCTTCACTTCGACGATGATCGGGGCCCAGCAGGTCTTCCCCGGCCCCCACTTGGATCCCGTAAGCCTACTGGAAACCCTCTCCCACGAGCGGGTTACCCTCAGTGCGGGCGTCCCAACGCTATGGATTGGGATGCTGAACGAGCTGGAGAAGGACGCGAGCCGGTGGGACCTGTCCTCGCTCCACACCCTCGTGGTGGGAGGCGCCGCAGCGCCCGAGGCCCTCGTCCGGGGCTTCGACCGGCACGGCATCCGAGTCCTGCACGCGTGGGGCATGACGGAGATGGCGCCCCTCGGGACGGTGTCGCACCTGAAGAGCTACCTGCACGACATATCCGAGGAGGAGAAGTACGGATACCGGATCAAGCAAGGCCTTCCCGTCCCCTTCGTCGAGGCGCGCGTCAGGACTGTGGCGGAGGGGAAGGAGGTGCCCTGGGACGACCAGACCATGGGGGAGCTCCAGGTTCGGGGGCCCTGGATTGCGGAGGGCTACTACCGCACGCCCGACCTCGCGGACAGCTGGACCGAAGACGGATGGCTCCGGACGGGGGATGTCGTGACCGTGGATGGGGAGGGCTACGTCTTGATCAAGGACCGGACGAAGGACCTCGTCAGGTCGGGCGGGGAGTGGATTAGCTCCGTTGCCCTGGAGA
>JBHHWA010000296.1:0-1826 GCA_046756285.1 Thermoplasmata archaeon | reverse complement strand
TCATCGTCGAGAATCGGCAGCCCCTGGGCTTCGATCAGGGCCTCCCCGGCGGGGGCCTCCTCATCTGGCACGTCGACGAGACCGTGAGCAGCAACACCAACCCGAACCGCCGCCTGGCGGACCTGGAGGAGGCGGACGAGGGCCGCGGGACCTTCTTCGCCGACAACCCTTCTCAGCCCACAGACGTCTGGGCCGCCGACCCTTCAGGCTTCAACCCCGACACCGTCCCTGGCAGCGACGACAACGACGGCGCCCGGACCGGATGGAAGGTGACCGGGATCAGCCCCGCGCAGACGGTCATGCAGGCGAACATCAGCCTCGGCGTGGCCGTGGACCTGGCGGTCCTCGAGATCACCCGGCCGAGCTTTGTTCCCCTGAACGAGCCCGTGGAGGTCGGCGTCCTGGTCGTGAACCGAGGCCTCACGACCGTGTCCAACGGCAACCTCACGCTGGAGGTCTTCTACGAGGCGTACAACGTCAGCGCGAAGGTCGCCGAGGAATCCCAGCCACTGCTCGCCCTCAGCGAGGGCGAGAGCCAATCGCTTACGTTCACCTTCACGCCGAACGAACGGGGGAGATACATCGTGGAGGCCTTTGCTCAGGTCGCGGGAGACGAACTGCCGGAGAACAACGTCCGCGTCGTCCACGTGGTGGCGGGCCAGCACCTCCTGCTGGAGGACGTCGAGGGCGATGTTTCGGCGTGGACCATCTCCAACGACACCGAGTCCGCTCACCGCTGGGAGGTCGTGGGAGACGGGGACGGATTCGGCACGGCTCATAGCCCGACGCAGGCGTGGCGGTTCGGCGACTTCGGCACCGCCGGGGTCCCGGTAATTCACCCGTTCTACAACCTCACGAGCCCGGGAATTCCCCTCGGAACCGAGGTCCCCCGCCTCCTTTACTACCAACGTTACGAGCTCGCCATCGCGGCGGAGGAGAGCGGGGCCGCGCCTCCCGAATCGGACATGGCCAACGTATCCGTATCCTTCGATGGGGGGCCTTGGATCCTAGTGGCCTCGTTCACGGGGACCGACGCCGAATGGGCCCCGGTCTACGTCGACTTGGCCGCCTACGCGGGCGGGGCAACCAGCTTCCGGCTCCGCTTTACCGCGACGGCGGGGCGCATGCCCCAGGAGGGCGGGTGGTGGATCGATGACGTCGTCGTCTTGCGAGTCCCGGTTGGCCCGCTCCCCCTTCTGAAGGCCTTGACGAACCAGGCGGAGGTCAGCCCCGGAAACAGCGTGTCCCTCTCCGTCCTCGTCGTCAACATCGGTGACCTGCCGGCGAACTTCACCTTTTCCGTGCAAGGGCTACCAGCCGACTGGGGGACCCTCATCGGTCGGAACGAGACCTCGGCCATCCCGGTTTCGAGTTACGGTGAGCGCCTGGACCCCGACCAACAGCGGGCCCTGAACCTCATCGTCCGCGCGCCCCTCCTGGCGGAGCAGGGCGTCCTCCACCAGGGCAACCTCACTTCGGTCGCCGAGGACGCGGGAACCACCTCGAGCTTCGTCTTCACGCTCAACGTGCCCCTGGGCTTCGGGTTCTACCTCTCGGGCCGGAACCTGGTCCTGGCCCTGATTATCGGCGGCATCATGCTCGCCCTGGCCATGGTCCTGACGGGCATCCGTCGGCGGCGGTCCCACCCCCCGTACTAACTTTATACGCCTGCCCCTTTGTATCGACGTGCTTCTGGAGAACCCCCTCCTCGTATCTGACGAGCTGGAGGAGCGGGCCTACCAGGTGAACATCGCACGCTCCAGCCTGGAACGCAGCACCCTCGTCGTGCTCCCCACGGGCATGGGGAAGACCGTCGTGGCCCTTCT
>JBHHWA010000295.1:0-1839 GCA_046756285.1 Thermoplasmata archaeon | reverse complement strand
AAGGACCAGGTCGAGGCCGAGGCGAAGGAGGCCGACCAAGTCATGAGCGAGGCCGGCGGGACGAGGCAAGAGAACTACGTTGCGGATCTGCTGTGGGACCAGCGGGACCAGCCCTATCAGGGCCGCCGCATCTCCGGCGGTCTCGTCGCCGTCGAGGCACTCATTCCCCTCTCGCGCCTCGAGGAGGCCATGGCGGGGTCGGCGAAGCTCGCGCGTAAGATGAAGACCGAGGCCGCCTTCCATGGATTCCTCACGGATCGAAGCTCGGCCCTCTTGGTTCCCTACCTAGCCACGGACGAGCGGACCCTCCGGGGGCAGCTCAGCCTCGCCTTCGTCGAGCGTTTCCACGAGTTCATCCTCGGGCTCGAGGGCCACCCCCTCGGCCTTGGCTTTCTAACCACCTACAACCTGGCTCCGATGTTCGGGCCCCTGGTGGCCGCGATGCAGGGAATCAAGCGGAGCATCGACCCTGCAGACGTGGTGAACCGGGGGAAGCTGTTGAGGACAATGGCCAAGCCGCCTCCCCTCTACCCGTTCTCAGACTTCGATGTGCCTCCGGGCCTCATGCGATTCGGCCTCCGCTTCCTGGGCGCCTTCCGACGCATCATGCCCTCGCAGCGGATCATCAGCCGTCTGAAGAAGCGAGGGGCCTGACCGTGGCCGCCGGAAGCCGCGACTTCATGGGGGTCCTCCGGCCTTACCCCGACCTCGAGCGCCTCCCAAAGGAGGAGCTCGTCAAGATCGCCTACCTGCGGGACAAGCGGGCCCTGCCGGACGAGATCAAGCGGCTCTTCGATCAGGCCACGGTGATCCCAGTGAAGATGGACGAGACGAGGGACGTGGCCGAGGCGATGCGCTTCGCATCGGGAGAGACGGCGGGGGTCAACCTCGGCGGCGCCTCCGGCACCATCCACTACGTGAGGCGAAGCCTGGAGATGCTGAAGGATCGGGACTTGAGCGTGGACTGGGGGCCCCGGGAGGATCCTCTTGAGGGCGACGTCCTGCCGCTCTTCGATGGCCTGCTGTTGGACCTGTCTGACTTTGCTGGGGTGGAGGTGCACCCGGAGAACAACACCCTGCGATGCGAGGTCGGGGCCACATGGCGCGACGTCTCCGAGGCCGCCCTCCGGGCGGATCGCCTCCTCCCGCTGTTCCCTGTTCTCCCTACGAACCCCTTCATGGGGGATCTCATCGCCGGCAGCGCCCTCCTCTCCTCGTACGCCGGCGGCCCCCAGGGCTGCCTCCGCAACGTAGACTTCCTCGGTCCCGACACGAGCTATTCCCAGAGCGGGTTCGACCTGGTCCCGAACAACGCCACGGGATACGACCTCAACTCCCTCCTCCTCATGATGGGTCGGAACCTGGGGATTCCCATTTCCCTCACCCTCCGCCTTCTTCCCTTCGACCGTACGAGGGCCGTCCGGTACGCCTTCGAGTCGTGGGAGGGCGTCCTGACGGCCCTTCAGGCCATCGGGCGTTCCGGGCTGGGTCCCCTTCGGATCGTCTTCGGCGATCCCGTCGCCTCGGCCGTCGGCCTGGACGGGGGAGAAGGATACACCCTCGAGGTCGACCTGGGTGGGTCCAAAGAGATCCTCGGGAGTCAGGAGAAGGCCCTGCAGGCGGCCGTGGGCGAGGAGACGCCGCCCGAAGCGGTAGACGGCCTCACACACATACACGAGGCCGCCACCCGCGAGAAACCCCCGTTCCACCTGGCGGAGATCCGGGCGTCGCTGGTGGACCTGCCCCCCCTCTGGGAGGACCTGGCCACGTGGGTGGGCGTGCGAGGAAGCGCCTTTGGATTGGCGGGTTCCCTCCAGGAGGGAGGAACGGTGCGCATCC
>JBHHWA010000294.1:0-1849 GCA_046756285.1 Thermoplasmata archaeon | reverse complement strand
CGTCCGTCGCCCCCTGGGCGTACGCCACTCCTTGGGAGACGAGGGAGGGCCCGCTGCCGGCGGGGAGGAACTCCAGGTGGCCGGTCTCGACTCGCTTCCGCACGCCTTCCCTCCCTAGCCGAAGGACGGTTTCGTGGATCCCCCGTGCCCGTTTCGGACCGACGCCCTCGAGCTTTTGTAGCGTCTCGAGTGCCTCCTCCTCCGGTAAGTCCGCCAGCTCCTCCAGCCACTGTACGATGCCTCGTGTCGTTCGGCCCCGCCAACCGGCGTCCGAGGCCGGGGGGACGCGGAACCGCTTCAGGGTTCGGGTCTTCCCGGCGAACGTGCGCTCCTCGAAGGGCTCCTGCCGTCCAATCACTTGAAGGTCCAGGCCGGTCCCGGTGATGTAGTCCACGATTTCGCGTCGCTCGTGGCTCTCCAGCGTGAAGACACGCGGGTCCCGGACGTGGATGTGGTACCCGCGGGCCCCCGAGAAGGCGATGCGGAGGTCCTCCTCCCGGAAACCCAGGTCCGTCACGAGAAAGTCATCGATCAGGCGGATGACCTGCGCCTTCACCGCCTCGAGCATTCCCGCGTATCCCAGCTTCTGCCACCCGGGGATGTGGTCCGCATCCAGATCAAAGATGAGGTCCGCACCCATCCACCCCTTCTCCCCCATCGTGGGGGCCCCAGGGGTCTCGTAGTAGGCGGCGGAGTGGTAGATGTGGGCCGGGGACTTGGACTGGATGAAGCGGTAGAGTTCCGCCTCCTTGGGGAACCCCAGGTGACGGAGCACGAAGCCCCCCTCGAAGAGGATGAAGCCGAACTCGCGGCGGCCGAACCGAGGCGGGAGTCGCAGGGGGTGGTCCTGGTAGTACTGCGTGAACTTGGCTCGCAAATACCGCAGGGTGGCCTGTCGCTTCTCCTCCTCACCCACAGTCGTTCATTGGAATGCGCCTCTTAAGCGTTGACGGGGGAGTGCCGAATGTTTGGTCCTCGAGGAGCGGGCTTAGGTATCGCGGGAGGCCGACTCCACCCCCGTCGACCGGAGGTCCCAGAGACGGACCACCTCCACCTCTGCTCCTTCGAGGAGGCTGGAGAGCCCCTGAACGTGACCGTCCCCGACGACGGCGACGATGTGACCGTACGCCTCCCGCAGTCGCATCAACTCGTTGGCCATATGGGCGTTCCGCCGGTCGACGAGGACCTCCTTCACCGCCGGATAGTCGCGACTCAGGTCCTCCATGAACCCCGTGGTGTCCTCCTGATATCGGTGGAGTTCCCGCTCGATCTGCTCACGTCCGACGAACAAGGAGCCGACGGCCGAGAAGAGGAGTCTGAGCACTTCCAGGGGGCCCAGGGAGGCCCAGAGTGCCCGCCAGGCCACCCGGGAGTCCAGGTCGATGAGAGCGACCGGGATGCCCAGACGGTGTCCCGCGTCCCGCGCGGCGAGCATCTCCTCACCCACGTCCGCCCCGTACTCCTCCGCGATGCGGCGCTGAAAGCCCGCCAGGAGGCTGTAGACGCCGGGCGCCCGGCGGACGCGCTCCGGCTGCTCCAGCGCACGCAGGCGGGCGGGGTCGAGTTCGAGGGCGACGAGGTCGGGTCGGCGGCTCTCAATCTCCTTGTGGATGCGCGGGCCCAGCCGGAAGACATGGCTGACGCCCAGGAGCGTGATCATCCCGGGGATTGGACCGCAGAGGGGAGCTAAAAGGTTGGGGACTCGCCTTCCGCTCAATCGAACCCGTGCTCGCCAACCAGGGGGACGAACACAACGCCGCCAAGGCTTCGTGTCCTCAACTCTCCCCCCGCCTTCTCCCCGAGGATGAGGTCCTGAAAGTAGCGGGTCCCCACGGGAACCAGGAGCTTG
>JBHHWA010000293.1:0-1869 GCA_046756285.1 Thermoplasmata archaeon | reverse complement strand
GACGATGACGACGATGACGATTGAACTCGCCCCCGCACCTCAGGCCGAACAAGTCGGACATCCTCCATCGTCAGGTCTCCTGGAGCCGAACAGCGAGGGCGCCCGCCCCCTCCTCTACCCTCTCTACGGAGCGAACTAGGGCGACGCGGAGAGCCACTGGAGGGAGTCGAACCCTCGACCTGCGGTTCTCCCGTTAGGATTACGAGACCGCCGCTCTGACCGGCTGAGCTACAGTGGCTGCGGCGGCAAAGGAGCTAAACCCATAAAGCTTGGAGACGCGAGCACGAGGGCCTACCAGGGCCCGCCGCCCTGTCCGGGCGGGTAATCCCACTGCTGCTCGTATTGGCCCTCGTCCGTCCGCGGCGTAAGGGGGAAGATCTTCCCAGAAATTAGGCCTCCCACCCCCCCAACGAGGGCACCCACGAGGCCGACGATGAAGCCCGCCACGATGAGCGCGAGTCCGACGCTCGCCACCAGGCCCCGTCCGAGGCCCAGGGCGAGACCCTCGAACACGCCAGGGAGAGGCGGAGCCACCTCGGCGACCGGTCCCAGGAAGGCGGCCGCGAAGAGGAGGATGCCGAAGAAGAAGAGGGGAAGGAACAGGAGCAGGAAGCCCACCGTGGCGCCCCGCTTGCCACCCCGGCTGATGAAGCCTCCCGCGAAGATCGCCCCGATGCCGATGAGGGCCGCCTGCTCGAGGGGATAGGCCCCCGGCAGGAGGTAGAAGGCGAGGTAAAGGATGCCGAGCGCGGCAAAGAACCCGAGGACCCCGTAGCCCCGACCCGGCGTCTTGGGTCGGCCGTAGAACTCTGGGTAGGGGTAGCTCATCGCAGCCAACGCCTCGCCTTGGCCTCTATAAGAAGATAATCCCCCCGTTATCGGGCCCGAGTTTCTTCGCGTTTCGGCCACGTGGCCGAGGAAAGGGGTTTAACGCCGCAGGGATTTCCGCGAGCGTGCCTACCGCGGCGGGCTGGATCTACACCCATGACGGGTTCACGCAGGGCGCCGTGACCTTCCAGGACGGGGCCATCACGGACGTGTCTGAGGAGGGGGAAGGCGACGTCGTGGCTCGAGGCCTCATCCTCCCGGGCTTCGTAAACGCCCACACGCACCTCGGCGATGCAGTCGTCCTCGAGGAGCCGCGCGGCACCCTGGAAGAGGTTGTCGCCCCGCCCGATGGCCTGAAGTTTCGGTGGCTAAAGGCGGCCTCCCAGGAGGAGCTCAGGGCGGCAATGCGGAGAGCGTTGCAAAGGGCGGTTCAGGCGGGGACGACCTCCCTCATCGACTTTCGCGAAGGCGGGCTTCCTGGGCTTACGGCCCTCCGGGAAGCCGCGTCGGGGTTGCCTGTTGAGTTCGCAGCCTTGGGACGCCCGCTTGGGCTCCACTACGACGAAGACGAGGTCGCAGGACTCCTCAAACTCGCGGACGGCGTGGGGGCAAGCGGCCTCTCCGATTGGGAGTCCGCTCCCCTCTCCGACCTGGCCCGGCACGTGAGTACGAACGGGCTCCTCTTCGCCCTTCACGCCAGCGAGGCCTTCCGGGAGGACATCGACGCGATCTTGGACCTGAAGCCCGACTTCCTCGTCCACATGACGGCCGGACGAAAGTCCGACTGGGAGCGATGTGCACAGGAGGACATCCCTGTCGCGATCTGCCCGCGTAGCCAGGTCTTCTTCGGCCGGGTGCCCGACATACCCGGCATGCACGAGGCCGGGATCCGACTCATGCTCGGGACGGACAACGCGATGCTCGCCCACCCCTCCCTCCTCCGAGAAATGGAGTTCGCCTACCAGGTTGCCAGGCTCCATGGCGGGGTCCCCCCGGAGGCCATCCTGGCCATGGCCTACGAGGCCGCTAACCTTTTAACGG
>JBHHWA010000292.1:0-1870 GCA_046756285.1 Thermoplasmata archaeon | reverse complement strand
AGTCCTTCCGCCGCATGGGCATCCGGCCGCCTCGGGGCATCATGCTCTACGGCGCTCCCGGCACCGGGAAGACCCTCCTGGCCAAGGCCGTGGCCACGGAATCAGAGGCCAACTTCATTTCCATCAAGGGTCCGGAAGTCATGTCCAAGTGGGTGGGTGAAAGCGAGAAGGCCATCCGACAGATTTTCAAGAAGGCGAAGCAGGTGGCCCCGTGCGTCGTCTTCCTCGACGAAATCGACGCCCTCACCCCGCGCAGAGGCGCGGTCATGGGCGACTCGGGCGTCAGCGAGCGGCTGGTGAACCAGCTCCTTACGTCCCTGGATGGCCTGGAGACCATGGAGGGAGTCGTGACCATCGGAGCGACCAACCGCCCGGACATGGTGGACCCCGCCCTCTTGCGGCCTGGCCGCTTCGATCGCCTCATCCTAATTCCCGTGCCCGACGAGAAGTCGCGCCGCGAGATTCTCAGCGTCCACACGCGGAACATGCCCGTGGACACCGACGTGAATCTGGACAAGTTGGCGAAGGACCTCGTTGGCTACGTCGGCGCGGACCTCGAGGCGCTCTGCCGCGAGGCGGCCATGAACGCCCTCCGGGAGAACCGGGACGCCGTCCTCGTCCAAGGAAAGAACTTCGAGGCCGCTCGCCAGGTCGTTTTCCCCTCCGTGGATGACGAGACGGTCAAGCTCTACGAGCGACTCGGGGAAGACCTGCAGCGCAGGGCCGTTCAGCGGCGGGAAGAGGTTCCTGCCTACTACCGCTGACCTCAATCGTTCCCTTCCTTCCCGGTCCCGGCAAGCTAATATAGGGGGAGGGGAATCCGGCCCCCCTCAGAGGGTGATGGGATGAAGCGGTTTGCCACCGAGCTAACAGGCAAGACCGTCATGACCAACGACGGCCGGATTTTGGGCGTGATCGACAACTTCGTCGTGGACACGCGGAACGGGCACGTCCAGGATGTGCTCGTGGCCCCGGCGGACGATGTGGATGTGAGGGCCTTTCGTGCCGATGCCAGTGGCCGCCTCTTGCTCCCCTTCCAAGGCATGCGGGCCATTCGCGACGTCGTCGTGATGGACCTGAGTTGAAGGCGAAGGCCAACAGTGTGATATAGCGCACTCTCGTTTCTTACGAGATGGTCGAGTTTGCGGAGATCCTAGCCCTGACCTTCCTCGTCATCGGGCTCGTTCTCCTCCTGGTGGAGGCCTCCTCGCCCGGATTCTTCATCGGCGTGGTGGCCACCATCCTCATCGTCCTGGGACTCCTAGGGCTCTTCGTCCCGGGCTTCTTCACCTCCCCCCTCGCCCCCATCACCGTGATCGTGGTCGGGGCCCCCCTTACCTACGTCACGATTCTCCTCTACCAGCGTCTGGCGCCCCCCTCACCGCCCACTACTACGGTGGGCGATTCTCTCATCGGGAGACGTGGCCGGGTTGTGCGGCGGGTGACTCCTGACACCATCGACGGCAAGGTTAACATCGACAACACCGTGTGGAGTGCGACTGCGGAGGAGCCCATCGAGGAGGGCCTGCGGGTCCAGGTGGTGGACAGCCGCGGCGTGCATGTCGTCGTGACGCCTTGGGAGGCGAAGGCCGCGGAGGAACCCAGCGAGATTGAGGAGAAACAGGAGGAATAGGATTGGTAACGGGGGAGAGTTTGAACGTGTTCGGAGGCCTCTTCGATGGCCTCCTGCAAGTGGACGTAGGCGCCCAGTTTCCGAGCGAGGTGATCCTCGCCCTGACGCTGCTCGTCCTATTCGTGGTCATCGTCCTCTTCATCACGGCGGTGCGCATCGTCCAGCCCTACGAGCAGGGTCTTGCCGTCGTCTTGGGGAAGTTTAAGAAGGTCCTGAATCCCGGGTTCAACCTGGTGG
>JBHHWA010000291.1:0-1872 GCA_046756285.1 Thermoplasmata archaeon | reverse complement strand
CGAGCCGAGTCATTCCTGCACAGGGCATCACCCCTCAATATCACCCTATCCCCCTTTCCCGCCGAAGGAGTCGGCGAGCTCGGGAGCAAGGTATTCAGAGGAGTTATCCTGCCAACGA
Organism: Thermoplasmata archaeon; assembly: GCA_046756285.1. Taxonomy (GTDB): domain Archaea; phylum Thermoplasmatota; class Thermoplasmata; order RBG-16-68-12; family JAJISG01; genus JAJISK01. The sequence goes on along the minus strand of JBHHWA010000291.1, from coordinate 1,754 downwards.
GGTGACAGAATGGCAGTAGATCCTAACACGACAAAGTATCAGATTCGCGCAAAGTTAGCAGCCGAAGGGGTCGTGGAGAAACCCGACGTTATCGGCGCAGTTTTCGGCCAGACGGAGGGGCTTCTCGGCGAGGAGCTGGACCTCCGAGACCTTCAGAAGAGCGGCCGCATCGGCCGCATCGAAGTCGAGGTCCTCTCCAAGAAGGGGAAGACGGACGGCTCCGTGATCATCCCCTCCAGCCTGGACCAGGTGGAGACCTCCATCCTGGCCGCTGGCCTGGAGACCATCGATCGCATCGGCCCCTGTCGGGCGACAGTAAGCGTCGAGGGCGTGGACGACGTCCGCGTGACGAAGCGGAGCCAGGTGGTCGATCGGGCCAAGGAGATCCTCTCTGAGATGGTGGAGGGCTCCAAGGCGACGAGCATCGACCTGAAGGAGGAGGTCCGCCAGGCGGTCCAGGTGGCAGAAATCGTGAGCTACGGCCCCGACAAGCTCCCCTCCGGGCCCAACGTGGAGGACACGGACGCCATCATCGTGGTCGAGGGACGTTCGGACGTCCTGAACCTCCTCAAGTGCGGCATCAAGAACGCCATCGCCGCCGAGGGCACCCACATCCCCTCTGCCGTGGTGGACCTGTCCAAGGAGAAGGTCGTGACGGCCTTCGTCGACGGCGACCGGGGTGGCGACCTCATCCTCAAGGAGCTCCTCCAGGTGGCGGAGGTCGACTTCGTCGCCAAGGCCCCCCGGGGGCGCGAGGTGGAGGAGCTGACCCAAAAGCAAATCATGAAGGCCCTCCGAAACAAGATGCCGGCGGAGCAGTTCGTGGACATGTTCGGCCTCGGACCCAGCAAGGAGCCGAAGGAGGCGAGGCCGCGCCGGAAGCGGGCCAGACCGGAGAAGGCCGCCCCCGTGAGAAGGGGACCTCCGAAGGAGAAGCCAGCGCCGAAGCCCCGAAGGGAGGTCTCGGAAGAGCTTCAGGAGTACCAGGAGACCCTCCAATCCCTTCGCGGGACCACGAAGGCCCAAGTCATCAAGGGCGGCAAGGCGAAGCCCAAGGAAGTCCCGGTCCGCGACCTCGTGAACCTCATGAAGAAGGAGGGCACGGGTGTCAAGGTCCTCGTCTTCGACGGCATCATCACGCAACGCATCCTCGATATCGCGAGCGATAACGGCGTGGAGACGGTTATAGGGGTCAAAGAGGGCACTATCGAACACCGACCAGAAGGCGTCCAGGTGTACACCGCGGACGATCTGGCCGTGAAGTGAGGTGCTCCCATCGTCTCCAAGGGCATCCTAGACGCCCAGAAGGGCTTCTCTTGGGAGGAGATGGAGACCACCGAGGACGTGCTGATTCCCCCGGATCCCTTGAACCGGGTCATCGGCCAGGATGAGGCGGTCGGTCTCGCGCGCATCGCGGCGAAGCAGCGGCGTCATCTTCTCCTCGTCGGCCCGCCGGGCACGGGCAAGTCCATGATCGCCCAGGCCCTCGCGCTTCACCTCCCGCCGCCGAACGAGGAGATTCGGGTCGTCCACAATCCGGAGAGCCCCGAGCGGCCCTTGGTCGAGGTAAAGGGTCGCGAGGAGGCCCTCAAGGAGATGACGGCCCTGAAGGGAGCCGAGGGCGACCTCATCGACCCCGAGGAGGCTCCCATCAGCGTGGCGGAGCGCCTCGGGTACCGCTGCGTCCACTGCGGCCACTACTCCTCCCCCTCCGACGCGGTCTGTCCCAAGTGTTCCCGGCCCAAGGCGGCCGT
>JBHHWA010000290.1:0-1874 GCA_046756285.1 Thermoplasmata archaeon | reverse complement strand
CAAGTTGACCATGACCGGGTTCCGAACGGAAAAGTCGACCAGCTTTCTCACGGCACGAGCTCCCGTGTCGCCACGACCCGGATCGTAGCACCGTCTTGAAGCAGCCGATGTCCTGTGACCACCAAAAGATCGCCGGACTCAAGTCCACGGGTGATGAGGTGGCGGGACCCGAACGTGCGGCCGATGGTGACCGGACGGCGTTGGGCGGTTCCCTGCTTGGTGTCGGCGACGAACACCGAGGGCACCCTATCCTCGGTCACGACGCTTGCCCGTGGAATGAGGATTGCCTGGGGGTAGGGTCGTACCGGGATGGTGGCGCGGGCGAACATCCCCGGCAGGAGTCGCCTCGGACCCCGGTTCTCGACGATGATCTCCACCGGAAAGGTCCGGGTCTCGGTGTCCGCGCGGGGGCCGATGTGTTCGACCCGACCTTGAAACGGCTCGGTAAAACCGGTCAGGGTGATGTCAGCTTTCGCCCCTCGACGAATGAAGCCGACGTCATCCGCGGGAACGCGGATCAGGACCTTGACCATCTTTATGTCCGCCAGACGGAAGAGGATCGTTCCGGGGGCGACCTGTTCCCCCAGCGTAGCCGGTTTCTCGGAGATGATCCCCGCGAAGGGTGCTCGCACCTGGGTGTCCGCCAGGGCATCTTGCGCGCGGTTCAGCTCAGCTTGAGCCGAGGCGAGTTCCGCTTGCGCCACCGCGTACTGGGCTTCCGCCTCGCGCAGGCCGCTCTGGGCCCGCTCGAATTCCTCTTGGGTGCGGCGGAGCTCCAGCTCGACCCCTTTGACCTCGACCCAGGCGATTCCCCCCTCGTCAAAGAGCGATTTAAGTCGGTCGTATTCGGCCTGGGCCAGTCGCAATTTCTCGCGATTGATACTGATCAAGGCCCTTTGCCGCGCGATCTCGGCCTGCCGGGTACGGACCTGGGCGCGGGCGCGGGCGACCAACGCCTCTTGGTGCTTCACCTCGATGCGGAAGGGGGTCGGGTCAATCTCGGCGAGCAGCGTCCCTTCTTTGACGGCGGCGCCCAGCTCGATCCCCTCCGGGATTCGCGTTACGGGACCCGAGACCTTTACGCTGACCGCTGCTTCCCGAATGGGTTGGACGCTCCCCAGCGCCTCGAGCCGGTGGGTGAAATCTTGGGGGGTGATACGGACGACCTCCACGGGCACCGGCGCCCGCTCTGTCTTGGTCCCCTGCGGCTCCTCCACCGCCCGAATCAGATAGACGCCGACCGCGGTCACGAGGAGCATCGCGAAGATTAAGAGGGCTGAGAGACGCCGCCGGTTCATGTTTGCAGGCTCCGCACGATCATCTGGGTCAAGCTTTCACGCATGGCATCCAGGTCAAAGGCCTCGCGGTCGCACAGCCACTGGAGGACCAGTCCGTCGAGAGTGGCCAGGATGCTGGCAGCCGCCAGCACCGGGTCGTCACACCGAAACGACCCGTCCTTGACCCCGGCAGCGATGATGGCCGCAACATCGTCCCTGGCGACCGCGTAGGCTTCCTTGAGCCGCGTCTGGAGCAACGTCTGCTGTTCCCCCCGCCCCCCCTCAGCCCAGAAGTCGAAGAACACCAGGAAGAACGGCTCCCAGATCCGGAAGGTCTCGAAGGCGACCGCGATGAACCGCTCGAGCATGGCAGCGGGCTTCCGGACCCCCTCGAGCTCCTTCATGTAATAGCTCTTGAGCTCTGCCAACATGTGGTCGTGAAGCGCCAGGAAGAGGTCGGTCTTACTCTTGAAGTATTCGTAGACCGTACCCTTGCCGATACCGGCCTCCTCGGCCACGGCTTCGATTTTTGCCCGGTGGTAGCCGTCGCGAGCAAAGACCCGCATCGCTGCCTGAAGGATATCTTTCCGCTTCCTG
>JBHHWA010000289.1:0-1879 GCA_046756285.1 Thermoplasmata archaeon | reverse complement strand
CCCTGCCTATCGACTACGCAGCCATCCGTGTCCATGAGCCCACGGAGAAACGCATCGGCGAAGGGTGAGGCCGTTAGCGCCGGATCTAGGGCCAGATTGCGTTTTGGAGAACTCATTCCCAGGTTCGAAAAGAAGCGCGCGATGGTCTTGCTGTACAATCTGAGGGAGCGAACCTTTCTCCCGTCAGATTCGATTCGAAGCTCACGGCCGAAGCGTCTTCGAAAGATGCCTTGGGCCGCGAGTAGGAGTTCCTCATCGGCGCTGGAGAAGCGTACGAGGCCGCGCTCATCATCGAGCTGGATGTCGCCATCCCCAAACACGAGGCCGAGTAGATACATCATCTCGGCGTCGATCTCCCTCGGGAGGCGGAACGCCCATCCGTGCCTCAGCATGATCTTCTCGACCTGGATCTCCCCCGGACTCGTGCCTGTGCTTTCGAGGAGAATCGCCAGCTTCGGGTATGGGATGAAGCGCCGGGGGAGGGTGGAGTACAAGACATCCTCAGCAAGTCCAAGCTGACGCGCGGCCTCCCTGAGAGTCCCATACTGTCGGCGCAGTCGGCTCCGGAGAAGTTCGATGGAGTCGCTAGTTAGCCGCAGACGTTCATTCTCATATTCGACATAATCTCCAACGCCCGGTTGGGTACGGACGGTCAGCGAGTAGTCGGGCGCCGCGACGAAGTCGCCGACATGAATATCCCTGATTCGCTTCCATTCTAACCCGTTCTCTCCACAAGTCAAGAGGCGTGTCTTCTCCGAAGCCTCGATCTCCTTCCCGTAGTTCGTCGTCAACTTGTAGCAGGACTTTTGGGGCATTCTCCAAACTAGCGAGGAGCTCCTCGGGACAACCCGGTGATCTCGAAGAGTATAGACGACTTCTGAGTGTTCGGCGGCCGTCTCACTGGTCACGGAAGAGGGGATATGTTCCGCAACCAAGTTTCCGATTTCTCGCAAGCCCTCTGCGGTATGAACGAGGGTTTCCCCCGTAACACAGAGACCCGCCGCAGTGGCGGCCTTCCCCGAGGCGTAGATGCCCCGCGGCGAGAGCTTGGTCATGTAGGTGAGGAGTTCGCTCTTCCCCGTTCCGGGATCGCCCACCAGAAGCAGGTGGGTGTCCCCACGGATTCTCCTGCCATCCGGGAGCTTCTTTGCAACGCCACCGAACAGCTGCAAGGCAAGAGCCTCCTTCTCCACGTTCATGCCGTAAATAGACGGCGCAATAGAGCCGACGATCTTTCGGATGATGTCCCCGCTTGCAGCCTCTTTCTCGATTCGCTCCTTGTCCTCGGGCGTGATCTCGATTTCCTCATACTCGACCTCTTCCATCTCTACGCCGACTACGTCCACGAAGATGTCGAAGAGCGTGGATCTCGCCCGGAATCGACCACGCTGAGAGCCTCGAAGAAGACCGTTGATTACGACTCGATCGCCCGGGAATATGAGGCCCACCAAGTCTTCTTCCAGGTACCCCGCAAGTCGCTGGGGGGCCTCCCCCCCGCGGAGCTCCTCCGGCGGCTCCTGGATTTCGATTTTCTGGGTGTCGATGTAGCGGGACCCCTCATCCAAAAGCTTGAACTTCGTGGACCCGGCGCTGCGACCACACCCCCCCTGGTCGTCGTAGCACTCCAGCGGCTCGTGGTACTCCAGGCCCTCTTGGGCCTCCTTGATCACGGCCCCGCATCGCAGGCACTGAAAGACGGCCTCAACCAACCGGGGTCGGACCTCGGTCGCCTTCCGCACGAGTCCCTCCACCGAGACGAGCTTCCCGAGGTGCTTCGCGCGGAGATCGCGAACTTCGACCCGTAGGTCCCGGGGGACGCCTCGCACCCGAAACCGGATCTCGGCCTCCTCGGTGGGCGGGACGAAGCTGCGGATGGCCT
>JBHHWA010000288.1:0-1882 GCA_046756285.1 Thermoplasmata archaeon | reverse complement strand
CTTCTCCTCCACGGCCTTCCGGGTGGAGTCTTCGACCTTGTCCCCCACCTCCGAGAGCATCTTCTCCGTGGCGTAGACGAGGCCGTCGGCCTGGTTCTTCGTGTCGGCCAACTCTTTACGCCGACGGTCCTCCTCCGCGAACGCCTCCGCGTCGCCAACCATGCGGTCGATCTCGTCCTCGGAGAGTCGCTGGGGCGCGACGATGGTGAGCTTCTCCTCCTTCCCGGTCCCCAGGTCCTTGGCGGCCACGTGCAGGATGCCGCTGGCGTCGATATCGAAGGACACCTCAATCTGGGGGACCCCCCGAGGAGCCGGGGGGATGCCCGTCAGCAGAAACTTCCCCAGAGAGACGTTGTCGGAGGCCATGGCCCGCTCCCCCTGGAGGACGTTAATCTCCACCGTGTTCTGGTTGTCGTCCGCCGTGCTGAAGATCTGCTCCTTCTTCGTCGGGATCGTCGTGTTTCGGTCGATGAGTTTCGTGGAGACGCTGCCGAGGGTCTCAATCCCGAGGCTTAGGGGGGTCACATCCAGCAGGAGGATATCCTTGACTTCCCCCGCTAAGACGCCAGCCTGGAGGGCCGCCCCCAGGGCGACGGACTGCATAGGATCGATACCCCGCTCCGCCTTGCGCCCGATGACCTTGCTGAAGTGATCCCGGACGACGGGCATGCGCGTTGGGCCCCCGACGAGGATGACGTGCTGCACGTCCCCGAACTGCCATTTCGCGTCCTTGAAGGCCTGCTGAATGGGACGCACCGTCCGCTCGAGGACGGGCTCCACCAGCCGCTCCAGCTTGGCCCGCGTCAGCGTCGTCTCCAGGTGTACAGGCTTACCGTCCCTCTCCGCGAGGAACGGGAGGTTTAGGGTCGTCGTCGTGGTGCCGGAGAGCTCAATTTTCGCCTTCTCCGCTGCGTCCCGAACGCGCTGCATGGCGTTGCGGTCGTCCCGGAGGTCCACCTTCTCCTTCTTCTCGAACTCCTCCAAGATGGCGTCGATGATGGCGTTGTCCATATCCAGCCCGCCGAGACGGGTGTCGCCATTGGTGCTGACGACCTCGAAGACCCCTTCGCCCATCTCCATGAGGGTGACGTCGAAGGTTCCGCCTCCCAGGTCCAGGACTGCGACCTTTACCTCCTCCTCCTTGTCCAGGCCGTACGCGAAAGCGGCGGCCGTGGGCTCGTTGATGAGGCGCTCGACCTGGAGGCCCGCGATGGTCCCCGCATCTCGAGTGGCCTGCCGCTGGTTATCGTTGAAGTAGGCGGGAACCGTGATAACGGCCTGCGTGACCTCGTCCCCGAGGAAGGTTTCCGCATCCGCCTTGATCTTGCCGAGCACGCGGGCGGAGATCTCTTGGGGGGTGTACGACTTGCCCCGGACCTTCACCTTCTCGTCCGTTCCCATCTTCCGCTTGATCTGCACGATGGTCCCGTCGGGGTTGAGGACCGCCTGGCGCTTCGCGGGCTCCCCCACGAGAACCTCCCCCTCCTCCGTGAAGGCCACCACGGAGGGGAAGTTCTTCCCCCCGTAGGAGCTCCCCTCGGCGCTGGGGATAATCACCGGTCGACCGCCTTGGAGGACGGCTGCCTCGGAGTTCGTCGTTCCCAAATCAATTCCAATCATCTTAGCCATCGGAATCACCTTCTTTCTTGCTCACAACCACCTGAGCGGGGCGGAGGATCCGCTTGTCGAGGCGGTATCCCTTATGGACGACCTCCACGACCCGGCCCTCGTTCTCCGCTTCGACGAAGTCGACAGCTTCATGGAGGTACGGGTCGAAAACCTGGCCGTCCGCCTCGATCTCCTGGAGGCCCTCGGATCGCAGAGTCTTCATGAGGTTCTCGTACACCATCCGCAGGCCACCGGCGAGGTCGTCCTCGCGGTC
>JBHHWA010000287.1:0-1884 GCA_046756285.1 Thermoplasmata archaeon | reverse complement strand
ACACGAGCTGGGAGTGGCGGATCAGCTCGGATTTGGCGTTCGCGGCTTCCTGATCGACGTCTACTTCGGCAACCAGGTGGAGCGGGGCGTCCGAACCGACCTCTTTCACGAGGAGGACCGGGAGGCGCTCGTCGACAAGTACGGGGAGGAGTTCGTGGCGGCGCGGGAGTGGGAGCCCTTCCACAACCCCAAGGACCTGGCTCTCGCCCTCTCCGTAGAGGCCTCAGAGCTGCTGGAGCTGTTTCAGTGGCAGACCCGAGAGGAGATAGAGACCCTACGAGGGAAGATGCGGAAGCCCATCGCCGACGAGCTGGCGGACGTCTTCATCTACGGCCTGAGCATGGCGAACGCACTATCTCTGGACTTGACCGAGGCCATTCTCCACAAGATAGAGAAGAACGAGAAGCGGTTCCCGGAGGAGCGTTTCCGGAGGCGGCCTCCCGGTGGCCCGCGTGGGGAGTGGGAACCACCTCCAGGGAAAAGCTGAAGGCGGAGGAGGTTTATCCTAGACACCCTCATGGCGCAGGACCGCTCCCCAGAGGGCGGTGTGGTTTCACCCTCTACGGAACCCGTTCCATCACCCGTGTCGCAGCCCGTCGAGGCCCGGCGCGAGGTTCGGTTCGCGAGGTACCTGGTCCTCCTCGCTTTCCCGTTTGTCGCCTTGCTGTTCTACGACCTTGCACTCCTAGCCGGGTTCGGCCTAGTCGGGTACTGGGTCGAGGGTATCGACCCCCCTCTCGACTTATCGAACGTAATAAGAGTGCTCGGCCCAGGGATCGTCGTCTTGGCGTGGGGCGGGTTTTACATGATCCTCATCTACGCCTTCGTCTATCGACGCCTCACCCGAAACGAGCTGAGCGGGGCGCTGGGCGCGGCGCTGGTCCTCGGTTTGCTGACCCTCTTTCAGGGGCTCATCGCCCTGATTTCGGGCTTGAGTCTCGGCTCTGCCGGCCTGCCGTCCGAGGGAGAAGTGCTCCTGCGTGTCCTTCTTGTTTTGGGAGTGGTCGCGGGCATTCTGCTCCTGGCCGCGTACACTATGGGGGCTAAGGCCGAACGGAGGCTGCAGGGAGCGGCCTCCCCCGCCAGGGCTTGAAGGGTGCTACAGTGCCCGTCGGCCTTTCGAGGTCACGCAGGGAGTAGGTCCGAAATCCGTCGTGAAGGCACTGGGACCGAAGGCCGTCGTAGGCGATCTCCAGGAGGGGCTTGAGATTGACCACGTCCTCGCCGTTGTACTGCAGCAGCACGCGGAGGGCCTCCCTGTCCCCCCGCTGGTAGCGCCGCCAGAGATAGACGGCGTCCCAACCCCGGACGCCCCGGGTGGCCGGGCTTCGTCGAATGCCCATCCGACCCTCGATGGCCTTCAGGCCCCCCTTCATCCCCAGACGGGCGAAGAGGTAGCGGAGGTCGATGTGAATCGGGGGGACCTCGAGGTCGGGAAAGGTCCGCTTTAAGAAGGGGAGGTCAAAAGTCGAGCCGTTGAACGTGATCAGCAGCTTGTAGGCGCGGACGACAGCGGGGAAATCTCCTAGCGATGCCTCGTAGAAGTAGCGTATCTCTTCCCCATCGAAGAGGCCAATCAGGGTGATTTCGTCCCCTTCTGACTCCAGGCCCGTGGTCTCGATGTCCACGTAGGCGACGGAGTCCCGGAATTCCGGGTAGGTCCGCCAGAACTCACGCCTGGGAAGGGAGCGGGTGAAAAAGCGATGGTCTCCTTCCGTCAAGCGTTCCTGAGAGCGTTGGAGCCCCTCCTCGAGGCGCGCTCCCCGTACGGGTCCCAAGCGGACGATCTCGGGATCTTCGAGGTAGGCCTCCCATGACTCCATGCCACCCTCCCAGAGTTTGCGCTCGGTGGCATATCCGATGCCGGGGACGTGGACGAAGGTA
>JBHHWA010000286.1:0-1885 GCA_046756285.1 Thermoplasmata archaeon | reverse complement strand
CGACCCTTCGAGGAGACGCCGGATTGGGAGTACTACGCCCGCCGGCTCGCGCAGACCCTGGGGTACATCACCGAGGTCTTCGGGTGGGACGAGAAGAGCCTCCTGGCGGGAAGCCAGCAGGTTACCCTCTTCCAGGGCGAGTTCGGAAAGGAGCCCAAGACGGGTCCGCGGAAGACGGACCGTCCCCTTACCCTCGAGGACTTCATGTAGCACGGGTCCGCTATTTAGACCGAGAGGCCGATGCTGGAGACTGAGGAAGCTTACCTGGCCGAGTTCGATGCCGGTCGGGCACGGCTTCAGGAGCCCGACCTGTTCCAACGCTTCCAGGTGCCGGAGGAGGGCGAGCCCTTGGCGGACGCGAACCTCGATCCGGCGGAGATGCTCCTGATCGTCGAACGTGGAGATGCCCGGCGGGCCTTCCTCGTCAGGCAGATGGCTTATCACCATCTGGCGCAGGGGAGGCTGAATGGTGAGCCCTATCTCGTGAGCTTTTGCGCCGTGTGCCACAGCGGCGTCGGGATGGACCCGAGGATTGAGGGGACGACTCACCACTTCAGCGCGGGTGGGCTGTACAGCGGCCTCGTCCTGCTGATCGACGACGAGACCCGAACTTACTGGGATCACATCCGCGGCTTGGGCCTCCATGGCCCTCTGCGTGGTACGCAGATGGAAACCTTCCCCCTCGAGATAACGAACATCCGTGTGGCTCTGCGGAACGATCGAGAGCTCAGCGTGTCCTTATCCAAACCGAAGCGGGCGGCGCGTGTCTTCGGGTGGATGTCTCGTCACACCTTCCGGAGGAAGGGCTTCTTACCCCCCGGTTTCCGCCAGACTATGGGGGCCAGGGACGAGCGCCTTCCCGAGATGACCCATGGGCTCGGGGTGATGACCGGGGAGGTCCAGCGCTTCTATCCCATGAGTCGGATCGCGAAGGGCGTCGAAGACGAACTCACCAGCCGTTCTTTGCGCATCCATGTGGATTCGGAGACCCAGGTCCCGACCGCGGTCTGGTCGGACGATGGGACCCGACCCATGCAGATCTTCTCGCGGTGGTACGGGTTCTCGGCGACCTTCCCGGGGACCGAGGTCTTCTCGCCGCCCGACTAGGGCCGGTCGCTCCACCGCCACCCGCCTGAAGGGCTTTATAGACAGCTGGGGTAGAGGGAGCGCGCCGAGAGAGCGGCAGGTTCGTCGAAGATGGCATCAGAGGGTGAGGAGGGGAGGCCTCGATCGCCTCGGGGCTTTTATCGTAGCATTCGCGAGGCCTGGAAGACCCCGGGCCAGACCTACGTGGGCCCCCTCCTGCGAGCCCGCATGATCGGATGGCGAAGGGAAGCTTCTGTGACGCGGCTGGAGAGGCCCACCCGCCTCGACCGCGCCCGGGCACTGGGGTACAAGGCAAAACCGGGGATCGTGGTGGTCCGATCCCGTGTCCGACGAGGAGGCCGTCGGAAACCCGCCATTCGGGGGGGTCGGAGGCCGAAGCGCATGGGCATTTCCAAGATCACGATGGCGAAGAGCATTCAGCGGATCGCGGAGGAGCGCGCCGGAAAGCGGCATCCCAACATGGAGGTCCTGAATTCGTATTGGGTGGGCGAGGATGGCCGTTCCAAGTACTACGAGGTGATCCTCGTCGATCCCCACCATCCGGCCATCCGAGGGGACAAGGACTTGAGCTGGCTCTCGCGTCCCGGTCATAAGAGACGCGTGGTGCGAGGGTTGACCTCGGCCGGCAAGAAGGGCCGAGGACTCCGCCGGAAGGGCAAGGGAGCCGAGAAAGTGAGGCCCTCCATTCGCGCCCACGACGGGAAGGGGAAGTAGCCTACGCGGAGCCCAGAACCGTGGCGCGTAGGCTCGCAAGGTGCTCTTCGTCGAACCCCATCAG
>JBHHWA010000285.1:0-1899 GCA_046756285.1 Thermoplasmata archaeon | reverse complement strand
GCGGGCCTGGACTACGTGTACGACGGGGAGCAGCGGCGGATCGAGATGTACGAGTACGCCATCCGCCGCATGGACGGCTTCCAGTTTCTCGGTACCGTCCGCTCTTTCGACAACAAGTACTACCGGAAGGCGGCCAGCGTGGATCGCGTCGGCTTTCGCGATGCGTACCACCGAGACGAGTTCGCATTCGTGCAGGAACATGCGCGACGACCCGTGAAGGTCCCGCTGACGGGGCCCTATACCCTTGCCGACTGGTCCTTCAACGAGTTCTACCAGGACGGGCGACGGGACGTCCCCGACCTCCGGCAGCGTCGCCTCGATGCGAAGCGGGACCTCGTCCTGGACCTTGCAGAGCGGGTCATTCGGCCCAACATCCAGGCACTGGAACGGTCGGGAGCGGACCTGGTGCAGATCGACGAGCCGGCCGCCACGACGCACCCGGAAGAGGTGGACACCTTCGTCGAGGGATTCAATGCCGCCACGGAAGGGACGCACGCGAAGATCGTGGCTCACATCTGCTACAGCGACTACCGCCGGCTCTTTCCGGCGGCCTTGGAGATGAAACGGTGCAGCCAGTTCGCCTGGGAGGTCGCGAACCGGGAGGACCCGGCGGGGGACGGCTACGCACCCGTACGCCTGCTGAACGAGTACGGCGACGATCGGGAGCTCGCCGTTGGCGTTTTGGATGTCCACGTGAACCGCGTGGAGACGCCCGCGGAGATTCGGGACAAGCTCCTGAAGTCGGCCGAGATCCTCGACGACCCTGGCCGCATCCTGGCGAACCCCGACTGCGGGCTCCGGACCCGGACGTGGGACATCGCCTACGCGAAGCTGCGGAACATGGTCGAGGGAGCGCGCATGGCCCGAGAGGCGTACCGAGCCACCTAGCCTCACTCCGTTGTTTGGCTCAAGGAAGACACTCTCGCACCCCTTCGGAAGCTTCCCGACGACGGGCCATCGGCGACGAGTCATTGAGACCCGTAGAGCTAGGCTTATAAGGCCGCGACGCGGATTCGAGGCTAGAGAGAACCGGAGAGCGGGATAGCGATGAGTTGGGAATGGGACACGAAGACGGTGTTGGTGACCGGAGGGACCGGGTCCTTTGGCCGAAAGTTCGCCGAGGTCGTGCTTGGCGAACTCCCGGTGGGCAAGCTCATCGTCTTCAGCCGGGACGAGTACAAGCAGCACGAGATGCGCGCCAGGGGGTTCGACGACCCCCGGTTGCGCTACTTTATTGGGGACGTGCGGGACGTGGATCGGCTGAAGCGGGCGACGAGCGACGTGGACGTCGTGGTCCATGCCGCCGCCCTCAAACGGGTCCCCACGTGCGAGTACAACCCCATCGAGGCCGTAATGACCAACGTGATGGGAGCCCGGAACGTCATCGAAGCGGCCTTGGACAGCGGCGTAAGCCGCGTGATGGCCGTCAGCACGGACAAAGCCGTCAACCCCATCAACGTGTACGGGGCCACGAAACTCTGTGCGGAGAAGCTCTTCATCCAGAGTAACTCCTATTCGGGCGCGCAGGGGGCCTGGTTCAGCTGCGTCCGCTACGGGAACGTCTTGGGCAGCCGCGGCAGCGTCATCCCCCTCTTTCAGGCTCAGGCGAAGACGGGCACGGTGACGGTTACCGACGCGCGGATGACCCGCTTCTGGATCACCCTCGAGCAAGGGGTCCGCTTCGTCATTCGTAGCATCGAGCAAATGCACGGCGGCGAGGTGTTCGTGCCCAAGGTCCCCAGCGTGAACATCATGCGGCTCGTGGAGGTCATCGCCCCGGAGGCCGAGGTTGAGTACACGGGCATCCGGCCTGGGGAGAAGCTGCAGGAGGTCCTCGTCTCCACGGAGGAGGCCCGCCACACGATGGAGTTCGAGGACATGTTCGTCATCCAGCCCGTC
>JBHHWA010000284.1:0-1910 GCA_046756285.1 Thermoplasmata archaeon | reverse complement strand
TCCAAAAAGCGGGCTTCCGCTCAATAGAAAAGCATGAGCTCGCCCACGATATTCAGAACAACTGGTACGTCGTGCGGAAGTGAAGTAGGCATCGGGAGGGTGCGCAGATCCATGCACTGGGAGGAGGTCATGGCACCGGGAGGAGGTCATGGCACTGAGTGAAGCCCTGTTACCAGAGTTCGATCACGAGATGGCCAACACGCGGAAGAGCCTGGAACGGGTCCCGGAGGCGAAGTTCGACTGGAAGCCGCACGACAAATCCGGGACCCTGGGCTGGCTGGCGTCGCACCTGGCGGTGCTTCCCAGTTGGACCACGATCACCATCGAGCAAGACGCGTTGGACATGGCCCCGCCCGGCGCTCCTCCGTACCAGATGCCGGTGGCAACGTCGCGGCAGGCCGTCCTGGACATGTTCGACATGAATGTTGCCGCGGCACGGGCCGCAATCGCCGGGGCGAGCGACGAGCACCTCCTGAAGCCGTGGACGCTCCTCTCCGGTGGGAACACCGTCTTTACGATGCCTCGGAACGCGGTGCTGCGGAGCTTCATCATGAACCACAACATTCATCACCGTGCTCAACTCGGGGTTTACTTGCGGCTCAACGACGTGCCGGTTCCCGCAATCTACGGTCCCTCGGCTGACGAAGGTCAAATCTAGGACGGCATTCCCCCCACTTTCCCCACGTCTAAGTGCCGGGCGTGACGTAGGTTCATTCATGAAAGCCTTGAAGGCCCTGGCTGTCATTCTGCCCCTCACTGTTTTCTTCTTGGCGACCTCCGTTCCAAGCCAGGCGCAGGAGATGCCGATTTTCGATGCACACATCCACTACAGCCAGGGAGACTGGGACAGCCTCAGCTCGGATCAGGCCATCGCCATCCTGGAGCAGGCAGGGGTTCGGAAGGCGCTCGTGTCGTCCACTCCGGACGATGGGACGTTGAAGCTCTATCAGGTGGACCCCCAAAGGATTGTCCCCTTTCTCAGGCCGTACCGGACGCAAGGAGACATGCGGAGCTGGCACAGCGACCCGGCGGTGCGGGCGTATGTGGAGGAACGGCTGAGGAGGGGCATCTACAAGGGAATCGGCGAGTTTCACCTCTCGGCAGCGCATGTGGACGCCCCTGTCGTCAAACGCTTCGCCGAGCTGGGGGCGACGCATGGCCTCTTTCTGCACGCTCATGTGGACGAGGTCGCGGTCGAAAGGATGCTGACGCTTTACCCCCAGGCCAAGATCCTCTGGGCCCACGCCGGGATGTCGTCGCCCATCAAGGAGGTGGGTCGTTTGCTTGATAAATACCCACACCTCTGGGTGGAACTCTCTTTCCGCTTTGACGTCGCGCCGGATGGCACGCTCAACCCCGAGTGGCGCAGCCTGTTCCTTCGTCATCCGGACCGCTTCATGGTCGGGACCGACACGTGGGTTACGTCGCGCTGGCACATGCTGGCCGATGAAGCCAAGGCGACCCGTGCCTGGCTGGGACAACTTCCTCGCGAGTTGGCCGAGCAGATCGCCTACCGGAATGGCGAGCGCCTCTTCGGCAGCCCATAGCGATGTGTCTTCCCCATGAGAAGATACATCATAACTAGAGTGGGGTTGGGGAAGGGCAGTGCAACGGTGGGGATGCGGCCGGAAAGGGCACTGACCCTGCGGAAGGGGGGACGGCCGAAGGGGATTCGGGTTGACAGGAGGACCGTCCAGGATTACAAGAAAGCTATAAGAGGCGATGGCGGCTTGTCCTCCGGCTCGTTTTGGGACGAGCCCTTAACACTCAACACTCGACTCTCGACACGTAGTTGAAATGGAACCGGGCCCATAGTCCCCGGCCCACCTCAGGCACAATCACTGGCGCTTCAGAAGATTCTGACACCCTCCTGGGCGAAGCACCGCCCGCACGGCGTTCTTCTTTTGTCA
>JBHHWA010000283.1:0-1911 GCA_046756285.1 Thermoplasmata archaeon | reverse complement strand
ATTCGAGCCGAGATGATTGGACACTACCTCGGGGAGTTCGCGATGACGCGGAAGCCGGTGAGGCATTCGGGCCCCGGCGTGGGAGCGACCCGCTCCTCCAAGTTCCTCCCGCTGAAATAGGGGTGAGCGATGGGTTATTCCCAGGACGTCGAGGAGGAGACGACGGCGAAGGCATACGGCCGGGAACTGCCCATCTCGCCCAAGAAGGCGCGGGAGGTCTGCCGGGCCCTGCGGAAGCAGCCCCTGGACGTCGCGAAGGAGATGCTCGAGGACGTCATGGCGAAGCGCCGCGCCATCCCCTACGGCCGTTACAACAAGGAGGTCGCCCACCAGGCGGGCGTGGGCCCCGCTGGATATCCCGTGAAGGTGGCCCAGTATCTCCTGCGGCTCCTGGAGAGTGCCGAGGAGAACGCCGAGTACAAAGGGTTAGACGCGGAGAGCATGATCGTACACCACATCTCCGCCTACCGCGGGCGCCCGGTGAAGTCCTTCCGCCCCCGGGCGTACGGGCGAAGCAGCCCCTGGACGAAGGAGATGACCAACGTCGAAGTCATCCTGAAGGAGGTGGAGTAGTGGCGGGGGAGCGGAAGATCGTCGCAGACAACCTGAAGCGGGCGCTCTTGAAGGAGTTCGTGATGAAGGAGACGGCCCGGGCCGGCTTCGGCGGGCTCGACATCCAGCGAACTCCCATGGGCACGCGAATCACCCTCTACGCCGAGCGGCCCGGCATCGTCATCGGACGCCGAGGCGTGAGCATTAAGGAGCTGACGGCCAACGTGGATCGGGGGTTCGACCTCGACAATCCCCAGATCGAGGTCGAGGAGGTGGGCAACCCTGCCATCAACGCCCAGATCATGGCAGAGAAGCTTTCGAGCGCCCTGGAGCGAGGGTGGCACTTCCGGCGGGCGGGGCACTCCACCCTCCGGCGAATCATGGCCTCCGGGGCCAAGGGGGCCCTGATCCGCCTCTCCGGGAAGCTCACGAGCCAGCGGCACCGCACGGAGAAGTTCAAGGCAGGGCACGTCAAGTACAACGGGGAGCCCAAGAACCTCTTCGTCGATCAGGGCTTTTCGACGGCCAAGCTGAAGCGCGGGACCATCGGCGTGACGGTGTGGATCACGGACCCGAACGCCAAGCTCCCGGACGAGATCGAGGTGTTGGACGTGGAGCCGCCCGCAGAGGTGCAGGAAGCCCCCAGTCCCGAGGAGGGTCCTCCGGCGGAAGAGCCCGCCCCCGAACCTGCGAAGACTCCCGAAGTAGCGCCCGAGGCACGGCCCCCGGAGGTCCCCAAAGAGATGCCGGAGCCCGAACCCGAGCCGCAGGCCCCGGAGCCGGCCACGAAGCCTGGCAAACCGGAGGCGGGACCGGAGCCGGAGGCCGGCGCGAAATCCGATGAAGAGGTCGCTCCGGAGTCGGTGCCTCCTGAAGCCGAAGCTCCGTCGGCCGTCACCTCCCAGGAGGTCGTGGAGACGGAGCCTGAGGAGACGTCCTCGAAGCCCGCGCCGAAAGAAGCAAAGGCTAAGGCCCCCGCCAAGAAGCCCGCCAAGAAGGCCACTCCGAAGAAGAAGGCCGCGGCGGGAGAGAAGAAGACCGCGTCCGCCAAGAAGGGGGAGGCGAAGTAACTGGCCCTCCTCCGAACGAAGGAAATTCGCGAGATGACGCCGGAAGAGCAGCGGTCCCGCCTGAAGGACCTGCGGGACGAGCTCATGTACGAACGCGGGGTGGCCGCCATGGGCGGGGCACCACCCAGTCCCGGAAAGATCCGGGCCCTCCGGCGAAACATCTCCCGCATGCTGACTGTCCTTACTGAACAAGAAGGATCCATAGGAGTGAAGGAAACCGTGACGGAAACCACCGAGGAGGAAAGGGCCTAGATGGCGATCTGCGCAACGTGCGGGCTCCCCGAGGAGA
>JBHHWA010000282.1:0-1912 GCA_046756285.1 Thermoplasmata archaeon | reverse complement strand
GTGACCTTGCACTTCGGGTAGCCCTCGCAGCCCACGAAGGTGTTGCCCCAGCGCGAGCGTTTGATGACCAGCTTGGAACCGCACTCGAGGCAGGTTCCGAGGGTGCGCTGTTCGCGCAAGGCTTCCTGGATCTCCTGCCCGATTTCCTCCTCGTGTGCCTGAAGGCTGTGAACGGCCTCGGACAACATGTCCTTGGACTCCGAGACCACTTCCTCCATCGTCTTTTCGCCTTGGGCAACCCGATCCATCTCCTCCTCCAGGAGGGCAGTCATCTCCGACTGGGTGATGGGAGGGACGTGGTCCTGGAGGGCCGTGATTAGAGTCTTCCCAGAGGGGGTGGGCTGGATGGGGTCGCCTTGGATGTAGCGCCGACCGTAGAGCTTCTGAATCGCCTCGTGTCGTGTGGCCTTCGTACCAAGGCCTTCGCCCTCCATCTTCTGAATTAGGCGTCCCTGGGTGTATCGGGCGGGCGGCTGCGTCTCGCCTTCCGCCATCTCGACTTGGAGGACCCTGACGTGGTCCCCCTGAGACAGGTCGGGCAAGGTGACCTCCTTCACCGGACGGTAAGGGTACGGATATCTCCAACCGCGTTCCACACTCGTCAGACCCCTCGCTACGAACGTCTCCTCCCGGACTTCCAGCGTGGCCTTCTTGGTCTGGAGAAGGCTGTCTGGGGAGAGGGTAGCCAGAAAGCGGCGGACGATGAGCTCGTAGATCTTCCAATTGTCGCCTCGCAGTTTGGATCGCGTAGCCGCCGCGACCGGGTGGATGGGTGGGTGGTCCGTGGTCTCCTTCTTCCCCCGCGTAGGAGTGCGTCTCCGGTTCCTGGAGACCCAGTTCGCTTCCTCGGAGAGGCTCGAGGATCCGAGTTCCCCGAGGATGGTTTGGAGAGGGAGGGTCCTCGGGTACACCGTATTGTCGGTCCTCGGGTAGCTGATGTATCCCTTGTTGTACAGACCCTCGGCCACCCGCATGGCCCGATATGCCGTCATCCCCATCTGGCTCGCCTGACCAAGGAAGGAGGTCGTGTTGAACGGCGCAGGGGGCTTCTCTCTTCTTTGGCTGACCTCGAACTCGGTCACGGCCGCCTCGTCGGCTCCTTCGAGACTGTGCATGACCGCCTCCGCCTCGGCTTGATCCCAGAACCGGCCCTTCTTGTGGTCGCCCACGAAGGACTGGTCGGTCTTCTCAAACGTCGCCCGGATTTTCCAGAATTTCTCGGGGACGAAGGACGTGACCTCCTCCTCCCGGGCCACGATGAGGGCGAGGGTCGGGCTCTGGACGCGGCCGATGCTCAGGTAATCGTTCCACAGCTGCTTCGCAGCGATGGACACCACGCGAGTAAGGGTCGCGCCCCACGCCAAATCCACAAATTGACGCGTCGCGGCCGATTGGGCGAGGTGAAGGTTCAGCTCCTCGGGCTCCTCGAAGGCGCGCAGCACGTCCGGTGCCGTGAGGGCGCTGAAGCGGGCGCGCCGCACGGGCACGTCGGGGCTCACCTCGCGGATGATCTCCAAAGCCTCGACGCCGATGAGCTCTCCCTCTCGGTCGAAGTCCGTGGCCACGATGACCTCCTGGACTCCGTAGGCGAGAACCTGGAGGGCGCTCATGATGCCCCGCTCCGTGGTCTTCTTGATGGGCTTGGACTGGATCAGCTCCTGAGGGTCGATTCGGGACCAGGAACGGAGCCGTCGCGGGTAGTCCCACTCCACGATGTGGCCCTTCAGGCCCATGACGGCCCACGCGTCCCCGTCCTTCTCGAAGTGATAGGTGGGGACTTTGCCGAGGGTTTCCCGCTGGAACTCCCCTCCGGAGAGGAAGGCCGCGATCTTCCGGGCGGCGATGTTCTTCTCGGCGACAACGAGCCGCTTCACGGTTGATTCGATGGCTGGCCCCTCTTATATAACCGTTC
>JBHHWA010000281.1:0-1916 GCA_046756285.1 Thermoplasmata archaeon | reverse complement strand
AGGTTCACGAGGCCTTACTCTCCCTAGGAAGGACGATGAGTAGGCGTCCCCCCAAAAGTTCCGTGGGCGTGGATGGCCCTCAACAGACCTACGCCTCCAGGATGAGGACGGGAAGGTCATCTGGAGCGCACCGTAGGAGGCCCCTTTTTTATCAACCTCGGGGCCCAATCCTTTCGTGCCGAACTGGAGCGGGCCTACCGGAGTCTCGCCGAGAAGGTCGTGGAGGACCTGTTTCTCCTGTATGTCCCACCGGCGAGCGTCTATGCTCGAGCGGCATCCCCGCTCCCTCCCACACGCTTGAAGAAGCCCTGCAACCCTCTACCAAGTATTTCTGGACTGTCCGGGCCCGCTTCGAACTCGACGGGCAGCCCCGGGTCACGGAGTGGGGGGTCACGGATTCCTTTGCGCGTCGCCTCGTGCCTGTCCCCAACCCGTTCTCGTTCCGGTTCAAGACTCCTCCCGAGTGAGCGGTGTGGGTTACAACCAGAAGTTTCAGGGGAAAGGAGAACGTGACCGGCGGTCCTCACATCACCTTTCTCCGTAGTGCGATCAGCTTGGTACTCGTGGCCTTGGTTGGGGGATGTGCGACCTCGTCGCGCCTTCGCGAGGAGATCCTTTCTCTGGGAATGGTCATGGAAGGGACAGGACTCCCGGTCTCACCCCTTTTCTTCGGCGTTAACCTCGGCCACTACGATCAGGCGCTTGTGGAGGCCGGGCACCCCAGGCCATCGGTCGTGGCCCGGCTCCGCCGCGCGGGGGTGCGGCTCCTCAAGTACCCCGGCGGCCTCGCCGCCGACCGCTATCGCTGGAATGCGTCGACCAACGACCCCGCCGATGTGGATACCGCCGCCTTTTTAGCGCTGTGCCGCGCCACCGGGAGCGAGCCGGTGATCACCGTGAACAGTCAGGCGGGGCCGGAACTGGCGGCCGCCTGGGTCCGCTATACGAATCAAGGGCCGGGCCCGCCGGTCCGGTACTGGGAGTTCGGGGATGAGGCCTGGGGCCCGTGGGCGCCGGGCCATACGGACCCGGCCACCTATGTGACCCGCTTCCGCGCCGCGCAGGCGGCGATGGAGGGGGTGGACCCGGCCATCCGGCTGGCCGCCAACGTGAGCCTTGACCCGGCCCGGGCGCAGGCGTGGAACCGGCCGGTGCTCGCCGGCCTCGCCGATATCCTGGAGGCCGTCAGCTTCACCTTCTTCCCTCAGGACCCCGGGGAGGAAGACCATCGCACCTTGCAAGAGAGCACCGAGCGGTTCCGCGAGCAGCTGGCGGGTTTGCGGGCACAGGTCCGGGAGCTCCTCGGCTCGCGCGCGCAGGAGGTCCTCTTCCTTCTCGCGGGCTACAACTCGGTAAGCTGGGATCCCGGCCCCCAGACCCTCGGCGAGGGGCAACTCCTCTGGCTGGCCGAGATGGTCGGGGCCCTCATCGAGGCCGGCGTGGACCTGGCCACCTACTGGACCCTCCTCAGCGAACCGAGCCCCCGCGGCGGGGACTACGGGCTGCTGCAGGGGCCTCCGGCCTTCCGGGCCCGGCCGGCCTACCAGGTCTTCGCGGCCCTCCGAGAGCTGCCCGGAGGCCGCTGGTGGCGTCTTCCCACCGGGCTGCCGGACGTGGGCCTCCAGGTGCTGGAATCCGCCGCCGGGCAGGTGTCGGTCCTCCTCACGAACTGGAGCGCCGCTATGCGGCTCGTCGACCTGCGGCTCCGGTACCAGGGCCGAGTCCTTCACGTGGGGGAGGCCTGGCAGGTGACGGCCGGGGGCACAGAGGAGCTTGTCCTCCAGGGCCTCGGTGGGCCGATCCGCGTCCCCGGGCGGAGCGTAATCTTCGCGCACCTAGTTCCCGAGAAAGAGGCGGTTACAGATTACAACCAGTAATCTGCACTCACTCGCTCGGGAAGAGTCAGCCCTTGCTAC
>JBHHWA010000280.1:0-1928 GCA_046756285.1 Thermoplasmata archaeon | reverse complement strand
CGCGTATCCACGTCGGCCAGCACGGCGATGGTCCGCTTCTGGTCGTCCCGCCGAATCTTGCTTGTGCCGATTGCCGTGTCCAGTCGGGCAACGTCCCGCAGGAATACTTTCTCTCCCGACGGGAGGGTGATCTTCATCCCGGCCACGGTTTCGAGACTGCGGCGGGCTGCCTGGGGGAATCGAACAACGATCGGGACATCCTCATCCCGCCGTTGGATGGTCGAGGCCTCCACCCCCAGCAACGCCTGCTGGACCTGGCGCGCGATCTGGTTCAGGTTCAGGCCGAGGGCCCGAGCCTCGGGAAGGAGGGTGATTTGGAGTTCTTCCTTCCCTTCGGTGAAATCGTCCCGGACGTCTCGCACCCCTGGAATGCCTCGGAGGAAGCCCTTCACATCCTCCGCCAATTCACGGAGGACGGGGATCTCGGCCCCCACGATACGCGCCTCGACGGCCGGACCGCCGGGACCAGCTTGAGTCTTCAAGAACTGGATCTTGGTGATCCCGGGAATTTCTGCCATGCCCGTGCGGAGATCCGCGATCACGGTCTCCACACTGCGATGGCGGTCCTCCTCGAGCTCGACCAACAGCTGCCCCTGGTTCGGACCCCACTCCGCCCGATGCACGTCCAGAAAAGTGATCCCGACATTGGTGGAAACCGACTTTAATTCCTCCGGGGGCAGGCGTAACACGACCTTCTCCGCCCGTTTGGCCACCTCCAGGGTATCCTCGATCTTGGCTGAGGAAGAGGTTTCGAAGTTGATGATAAATTGCGAAGATTCAAACTCCCGGAAGAGGACGAAAGGGATCCGGTACCAGGCCGTGGCGCCGAGGAGGATGGTGACGGAAAGCAGGAGGGTAGCGGTCACATAGCGCCATTTCAGCGCCGTGGCGAGGAGGGCGCCGTAGGCATTTCTCGCCCGCGTCAACCACGGGGCCTCGCGGCGGCGCACACGCTGGGCGTAGGCCGGCGTGATGACATCGGAAAGGTGGGAGGGAAGGACGACCAGCGCCTCGAGGAGCGACGCAAGGAGCGCGAACGTGACCACGATGGGGATGGGGGCCAGAAAAACCCCCATTGTCCCCGGGATCAGGGTGAGTGGGAGAAAGGCCGCGACGGTCGTCGTCACCGTCGCCACCACTGGCCACGCGACTTCCGCAGTTCCACGCCTCGCTGCCTGCCGGGAATCCATCCCTTGCTCCACATAGCGGTAGACGTTCTCCGTCACCACGATCGCGTCATCGACCAGAAGGCCCAAGACGAGGATGAGGCTGAAGAGCGAAACCATGTTGATGCTGATGCCGTACACCGACATGAGGACGATCCCGCCGAGCATGGCGAAGGGAATGCCGAGGCCGGTCAGCAAGGCGATTCGGGTCCGGACGAAGACCCACAGGGTGACGAGGACGATGACGAGCCCGATCGCACCGCTCCACCGGAGGGTGTTCAGGCGCTTTCGGATGAATACGGAGAAGTCGTTGAACACGCCGATCGTTACTGTCTCGGGGAGCTGGCTTCGGACCTCCTCCACCAGCGCCCGGACCGAGGCGGCGATATCAATCGCGTCCCCTGTCCGCTCCTTGTTGACGACGAGGTTGATGGCAGACCGCCCGGCCCAGCGGCCGATAGTTGTTGGCTCTTCGAAAGTCTCGCGGACTGTAGCGACGTCCCCGACGGTCAGGGGTGTCCCGATGGCGACACTGCGGAGGATGATCCGCTCGACCTCCTCGGCCCCAGAGGCTTCTCCCAACGTCCGAACCAGGATCTCTCCGCGGGACGTCTTCAGTGTGCCGCCAGGCACGTTCCGGTTGCGGGCGGCGATGGCAGCCCGGACGTCATCCAGGCTTATCCCGTACTGGTCGAGTCGCGCGGGGTCCACCTCGACCCAGATCTGCTGCTCGCGGATCCCCAGCATGCGGACAGCGGCAAC
>JBHHWA010000279.1:0-1929 GCA_046756285.1 Thermoplasmata archaeon | reverse complement strand
GGACGCCCTACGGTCCCTGTACCTCCACTTCCTCCAGCGACTGGGCTTCCTCGTGATTCTCGTCGTCCTCATCTCTCTCATCCTCTACGCGGCCGCCACGGCGACCATTTTCGACCTGGGGTCGGAGGTTATGGCCTTCGCCCTCGGCCTCTCGATCCTTCTGGCCTTCCTGCTGATCGCCCGGCTCCGGCTGTAGGACATTAGGTTGAAGTACGCACTCCCGCTTCGATGGGCCCAGCCCCGATAGTGTAGCGGCCGATCATCCAGGCCTGTCGAGCCTGGGACTCGGGTTCAAATCCCGATCGGGGCGCTTTCCCGTGAGAGGACGAGGTGTTGGCAGGTCTTGGCGCATGGCGACATCAGATGAGCTTGGCTGACCATTCCACGATCGCATCCGCGAGCTCATCCAGGACCTCACCGGCGTCCCGGCCGGACCGCTTGAGGACGTTGAAGGAGTGGTCGCCCCCCTCCACGAAGTGCAGGACCCCTCGCCCCCCCAGGCCTCCCACTACCGACTCGATGAGATCACGTCGAGCCAAGGTGTCGCGGGTCCCTTGGAGGAACAGCATCGGCTGCGTCACGTCGGCGAGGTGGTCGGCGCGTTCCACACTCGGCTTCCCAGGGGCGTGCAGCGGGAAACCGAGGAAGATCAAGCCATGAACGCCAGATAGCGGGTCCCCCGCAGCAGCACGTGACGTCATCCGGCCCCCAAGGGACTTCCCACCCGCGAACAACGGGAGCCCGGGGACCGTCTCTGAGGCGAATGCGACTGCTGATCGGACCGTCGCTTCTAGTAGACGGGCCGGGTTGGGGTAACGCCGACCCTCTTCCATGTAGGGGAACTGGTAGCGAAGCGTTCCCATCCTCCCTTCCCCCAGCCCGTTCGCAACAGACTCGAGGAAGGGGTGGCGCATCCCCGCCCCCGCTCCATGGGCGAGAACGTACAGGACGCTGGGGTTTCGGGGGAGGATCAACAACCCCGAGACGTCAACTGAGGCCTCCTCCACGGGGAATTGGACTTCCTCCGGCCGCATCCCAGAGGGCACAGGAAACGGTCGCTAAGAAGTCTTCGAGCCCCCTCCGGCCGAGGATTTGAGGAGAACTCTCGCTTGCGGAGGCGGCTTCTAGGGGAAGGTCGCGGGAACCTTCGCATAGCAGCGGAGACAGCGAAGGCCTCCGTCCGGGCCCATTCCCACCTGCACGGACCCGCACTCGAGACACCAGAGCCTGGTTTCCTCATCTTCACCGAGGAGACCGGCATCGTCCTCCGGGGGGCCCTCCGCGAACTCCGCTTCGGCCTCTGGGGGAGAGGCCTCTTCCCGCATCCCCTCGTTGCTGGGCCCGTCTTGGCGTCTGAGGGCTTTGAGTAGCTGATAGGCGTATCGCCCCTTGACGAGAGCCTGCGCGTGCTCCCCGGCCTCGATCAAGCTCCGAGCCGTATCCAATTCCTCCGCAACGGGGGTCGCGTCCAATCCCTCCCCCTCGGCCTGTTCCACGACCGACTCGATCTGATCCAGAATGCTGTTAAGCAGGTCCACCTTGCGACCGTCCTCGAAGTTCGTCGAGGATGGTGCCTGGGGATCGGATATCGCCATCTCCTGGGATGCGAGGAGGAGAAAGTTGCTCGAGATGAAGTCCCCTGTCTCGAGGGCCATCGCCAGACCCTCCTTGAGCGGACCCTCGACCTCGTTCGCCCCCTCTTGAATCGCATCGACCCGCCTCGCCCTCGCCTGCTTCACCAGCGCATCCACTTCCTCAATGACCTCGAGATAGGCCTCCCGGTCATCTTGGGCCAAGGCGAGCACCGCCCGTCTCAGCTTCCGGCTCGAAAGGGTGGTTTCACCTCCCATGGCGCGGGTCTCCGCGATAGCGCGACCGTGGGCGGCCACATGGTTTCGGTGCCGGTCCATCTCATACTCGTACAGGCTG
>JBHHWA010000278.1:0-1942 GCA_046756285.1 Thermoplasmata archaeon | reverse complement strand
CGCCGGGCACCATCGAGACCGACATCATCGCCGACTATTCGGCGGCGGACCGTGAGGTGAGGAACCGCCGGATCCCTGTAGGTCGTATCGGCCTTCCGGAGGAGGTGGCCTCCATGGTTTCCTACCTCGCCTCGGAGGAGGCCCGGTACATCACCGGGGCGACTCTCCACGTGAACGGCGGCTACCTCATCGTGTAGGGAGCTCCTCCAACTGCCACTTGTCCCGGAAGAGCTTGAGATCTGCAAGCAGGGACACCGAGTCTTCCCGCGGAAGGGTGAGGAGCACCGCGGAGACGTGCTTGCAGAGCGGCCCCGCCGGGATGTTCTTGAGCCAATCTTGGCAATCGTGGCGAAGAACCCGGGCCTCCGGGTCCAGGGACACCGTGTATTGGCCGACGGCGGCTCGCACCTGACCCTCTTCTCGCTCCACCTTTACCTCTCCCACCAGCCCTTGGGCTCTCGTGAACCGAGGCGATGTCGTCAAATCTCGAAGGAGTTCGATGGAGGACGGTGTCTCGGGCTCCCCACCGAAGTCGTCCAACTTCGTCGCCTTTACACGCCCATGCTGGGCCTGGAGAATGCCCTTGCGGTAGTCTCGCATCCGCCGAAGGGTCCGGCGTTGTTCCCGGGTTATGACCTCGAGCATCTCCAGCACCTCCAGGCAGTTTTCTGGCGCGTACCCGTGGAAGTGGTTGTTGAAGTAGCCATAGACGCGGTCCGCCTCTCGAGCGGCCTCCTCAAGCCTGGGCACCCACGGTTGCAGCTCCTCGGGGGGATAGCGGTAGTCGTACCACGGATCGCGCCCGTGTCCGTGCCACCGGAAGTAAGCCAGCGAGGAGGTGAGATGGACCTCGGGGGGGAGGAGGGGCTCGTCCACGACCGTGTAGGCGACCCCAAACTCCTTCAGCAGTCCAAAGGCCTCGGGGACCATCCAACTGGCGTTGCGGAACTCGATGGCGAAGGGGAACTCGGCGGGTAAGGCCTCGAAGAAAGCGCGGGTGCGATCCTCATAGAAGCGGAGTCGAGGCGGAAGCTGGAGGAGGAGAACCCCAAGCTTGCCCGCCTCCAGGAGGGGCGCCATGAGATCTGTGTAGGCCTGGAGCTCTCGGTCGGCCCCTTTCTCCACCCTGAGCAGCCGGTCGTGGGTCACGGTCTGCGGAACCTTCGCTGCGAAGGACATCCCCGCCGGGCTTCGCGTGGTCCATCCCATCACCATCCCAGGGCTGGGGACTCGGTAAAACGTGGAGTTAATCTCCGCTGTGTCGAACACTGCGGCGTAGGCTTGGAGCTTACTCGCGGAACGCCGCCGGTAGAACGGACCAATCCACTCCTCGTAGTCCCACCCGGACGTTCCCAGGCGGATCTCGCCCATTGGGCAGACCATGAAGACAGGCTACTTGACTTCACCTACCCCCCTCCCGCCTCTTTAAGACCCTCTGGTGGGATTCCCTCACCGACCGAACGTTGAACGAAGAGATGCGTGTGGGAACGGGGGGTTGGGCGTACTTCCAGATCCCCGGCATGGACGCGCTGGAGGCCTATGCCCGGGCCTTTGACTACGTGGAGGTCAACAGCACCTTCTACCAAATCCCGCCCCTCGAACTGGTCCAGTCCTGGCGACATCGGGTGCCCGACCATTTCGCGTTCACGGTCCGGTGCCATCGGAGCATCACCCACGCCCACGGCTTCGATCCGACGGAGCGCGTCGTGGATCAGATGGAAACCATGGTCAAGGTGGGGGGAATCCTGCGGGCGGAGGCCCTGCACTTCCTCACCCCGCCGAACTTCCGGTTTTCCGCGAAGGAGGTCGAGAACCTACAACGGCTCCTCGATGCCGTCTCCCTGGACGGCCTCCCCCTCGCCCTCGAGGCCCGGGCCTACGGGCAGGAACCCCTCCCAGAAGACCTGCGCCGCCTCATGGAAGACCGCGACATCGTCCACTC
>JBHHWA010000277.1:0-1946 GCA_046756285.1 Thermoplasmata archaeon | reverse complement strand
TTCCGCTGGAACCACTTCCCCAGCTTGGCCGCCGTGGTGGTCTTCCCCTGGCCGTAGAGGCCGACCAGGAGGACCCGCTGGGGCCCCAGCTTCAGCTCCCGGGGCTGGCCCAGGATGGCCACGAGCTCCTGGTAGATGATCTGGATGACGTGCTCTCGTCCGCTCATCCCCGCGGGGGCCTTCTCGGCCAGGGCCCGCTGCTCCACCGTCCGGCTCACCCCCAGGGCCATCTCCACGGGCACGTCCGCCCGGAGGAGGGCGCGCTGGAGGTCGCGCACCACCTCCTTCACGAGCTTCTCGTCGACGTGGGAGGCCCGCGCGACCTTGCGGAGGACGTTCTTTAGGGCTTGACCGAGGCCTTCCATGGACCCTCGCCGCACCATCGAGCGGGGGGCTATTTGAAGGTGACGCGGAAGGACTCGCTTGACGAATCGATGTCTTGTGAGGGTGTGGAGGGGGCCTCAGAAGAAAACAGGGAGAGGGCCAGCCTTGTCAGAAGGGATGGGATGCACTCTAACTAGCCAGCCCACTCTCCCCTTGCGCGCTAGGAAATCGGAGCTATTTAACGATTTCCCGGTTCCGCCGCCTCCGGCCGGAGGTCGTCAGAGGTAGCCAGACTTCTGGAGAAGCATCAAATCCTCCGTGCTGAGCTTCTCCCCCTTCTTGAAGCGCTCGTAGATCAGCTCCGCCTCCTGCTTGACGGTGACCCCCTCCTTGGACACCTTGGAGCGGCGCGCCTTGGCCCGCATGCCGTGGATGATCTTGTCGTAGTCGTGGACCTCGTGGATGAACTCGATGTGCCGCTGGTGCTCCTTATCCGCCGTCATCTTCGTCTTGATGAACTGCTCCTGGGCCTTGTCCGCGTCCCGTCGCGCCGTGTCCGCCTGCTCGTAGAGGGTCACCATGGCGTCGTGATGGACCTGGGCCTCGTCCGCGAGGCGCGTGACCTCCTGGTGATGGTGCTCTGCCGTCTCCTTGGTCTCGCTGACCGTCGCCTGCAGGTCCCGGACCTCCGCGTCCTCTTCCAGGGTCTTTTCACGTCGCTTGATGTCCGACCGGAGGCGGGCGATCTGTTCGATGAGGTCCCGCTCCTTGTCCACGGCCAGCACGGAGGTCTGCTGCCGGAACTCCAGCCCGCGAAGGTCTCGTTTCAGCTTCTCCAGGGGGACCGCTCCCTTCGGGGTCTTCCGCCGGCGCAGGTGGTTGAGCTCGTCCAGAAGTTCGGAGACTTTCCGGTTCCACGTCTCCCGTTCCGCCTTCGCCCCCTGGACCGCCTCGTTCAACCGGTCCCGCTCGTTCCGGTGCTCGGCGGCCTCCTCGACGTACTCCCGGACCTGCGCGTTGAGGACGTCCCGTTTCTCGATCCACTCCTTCGTCCGGCTGTTGAGTTCGTCCCGCCGGTGCCGATGCTTGTCTGCCTCGATGTTCGCGTTGTCGCGCTTCGCCTCGAGGTCCGGGAGCAGCTCGTTCATGGGACTGGGTCTGGCTTAGATTTAGCGAGGCCTTAAAGCATTTCTGGCATGGGTCCTCTTCGCGTAAGAGGCGGGGAAATGGGGAACGGGATGCGGAAATGCGGCCCGCGAGTTGGGGGCCCCCCGATGCAAGGACGCTCGTCCCGAAGGGCCCCCTGGCTTGCCCTCCTGCTCATCATGGGCGGGAGTGGAAGCCTCCTGGAAGGGGCTGCAGACGACCTCCCGTTATCCGCGCGGTCCCCGGAGTGGCAGAAATCCGCCGACGTCGTGGGCCCCACCGTCCAGGACGTCCGCGCCAACCCCCCCTTGGCCCGGCCTGGCGAGGTCGTCAGCCTCGAGGCGAGGATCACCGACCCAAGTGGCGTCCAGGCGGCCTGGGTTCTCATCGAAGCGCCCGACGTGGACCTCAACGTCACCCTCGTCGCCTTCGGCGACCTGTGGTTCTTGAATCGAAGCTGGGAGTCGCTCGGGGTC
>JBHHWA010000276.1:0-1946 GCA_046756285.1 Thermoplasmata archaeon | reverse complement strand
GAAGGGGGGTGATCAGGATGCCCCCGGTCTCCGTCTGCCACCACGTGTCGACGACGGGCGCTTTCTCTCCCCCGATATGCTTCCAATACCAGAGCCACGCCTCGGGGTTGATCGGCTCCCCCACGGTCCCCAGGAGGCGGAGGCTGGAGAGGTCGCGCGACGCCGGATACTCCTCCCCCCACTTCATGACCGCTCGAATGAGCGTCGGGGCGGTGTAGAGGATGTTGACCCCGTACCGTTCGACGATCTGCCACAGACGATCCTTCTCTGGCCAGTCGGGAGCGCCCTCGTAGAGGAAGGTGGTTGTCCCGTTCGCCAGCGGGCCGTAGACGATGTAGCTATGGCCCGTGATCCAGCCGATATCGGCCGCGCACCAGTACACGTCCGTCTCCTTGACGTCGAAGATCCATCGGTGGGTGGCCGCGACGAAGGTCAAGTAACCGCCCGTGGTGTGGACGACCCCCTTGGGCCTCCCGGTGGTCCCGCTGGTGTACATGATAAACAGGACGTCCTCGGCATCCATGGCCTCCGGCTCGCAGCGGGGCGACTCACGCAACAACTCGTCCCACCAAAGGTCCCGCCCCTCTTCATGGGCGACGTCCCGGCCGACCCGGCGAACGTAGACGACCTTCTTCGCCGCGAAGGGGAGGGCCTCTAGGGCCTCCGCCACCTTCGCCCCTTGGTCGACGACGTGGCCGCGACGGTAGTACCCGTCGCAGGTTACGAGGAAGCGGCTCTCGGCATCCTCCATCCTCGTTGCCAAGGCCTCGGCGGAGAAGCCCGCGAAGACGACGCTGTGAATCGCCCCGATCCGGGCGCAGGCGAGCATGACGACCGGGAGCTCGGGAATCATGGGTAGGTAGACAGTAACCACGTCCCCTTTCCGGACCCCCAGCTTCTTGAGGCCGTTGGCGATGCGGCACACCTCGTCCTGGAGCATCTGAAAGGTGTAGACCCGAACCTCCCCAGGCTCTCCCTCCCAAATGAGGGCGGCCTTGTTTCGTCGCCGGCCCACCGTATGCCGGTCGAGGCAGTTGTAGGAGACGTTCAGCCTTCCGCCGACGAACCACTGGAAGAAGGGGGGATTGTCGTCGTCGAGGACTCGTTCCCACTCTTGAAGCCAGTGGAGATCTTCCGCCCGACGCGCCCAAAATCCCTCGAAATCCTGCTGGGCTTCCCCATAGAGGGCCGGGTCGCTCACATTGGCCTGCTTCACGAACGCCTTGGACGGAGGGAACAGACGTCCCTCCTCCAACAGTGTATCGATCGCCTTGCTGGTCGGCACGGCTTCGCCTCCGCTTCGTCTCTCCCCCGTCAAGGGCAGGATGGCCGGATTCTATTCATCCTTTGCGACGAGCCCGATTCCCCATCCTCGTGCCTGACGGTCCCAACGCACCCAAGGTCTCTGGTGAGGACTGAGGGGGAGGGAATGCTTTTAGGCTGATGCGTGGGTGGCGCGAGGGTTCTATGCGCGCTTTGGCGTTCGACGTGTTCGGAACCCTGTTCGACGTAGAGGCCTTGGGCGTGAGGCTGGGAGAACGAGGTAAAGGCGGGGACGAGCTGCTCCCTCTTTGGAGAAGAAAGCAGCTGGAGTACACGTTTCTCGTGGCCCTAATGCGTCGGTTCCTGCCTTTCTCGGAGTTGACCAAGCGGGCCCTGTCCACAGCGAGCAGCTGGCTTGAGGTCGAACTGAGCCGAGAAGAGGCGGAGGACCTGACCGGGGCCTGGAGCGGGCTCCCCCTGTATCCGGACGCTGCGGGGGCCCTGGAGGCCCTCAAGGACCGCTATACTCTGGTCGTCCTGAGCAACGGCGAGACGGCCCTCCTCCACGCCCTCTTGGAAGGGAGTGGCACCTCCCCTCTCTTCTCCCTCGTCCTGAGCGCAGAGCAGGTGGAGACGTACAAGCCCTCCCCCAGGGTCTACGAACTCGCCGTGTCCGAACTCAA
>JBHHWA010000275.1:0-1946 GCA_046756285.1 Thermoplasmata archaeon | reverse complement strand
ATCTGCGCCCAGGTCTGCCCCTACGACGTCTACGAGAAGAAGCCCGGCCTCGTCCACATCTCCGTTCCGAAGAGCTCCAACTGCATCGGCCCCCACAACTGCGAGGGCCAGTCCTACTTCTGCGTCGACAACTGCCCCACGGACGCCATCCGCGTGGGGGAGAACCCCTACTACGAGGACCTGGGGGACGACCGGTGGCCCGCGGATCTCATCACCTCCACCTGGTACATGGCGGAGACGGGGCAGCTGCCCCCTCCGGGCATCGAGTACCGGACCGGAGACTCCGGGGGCGGCTTCGACCGCTTGCACTTCGTGTTCCCGGAAGACCCCGAGCCCGTGAAGGAGGTGGACACCTCTCTCGACCTCAACCGGAGACCCTGGGGCCCCCGCATCCGGACCCCCATCCCCATCTACGGGGCGGCGATGTCCTACGGCAGCGTCAGCCTCAACGTCATGCTGAGCCGCATCCGGGCGGCCAAGGCGTGGGGGACCTACTGCAGCACGGGGGAGGGCGGGTACCCCGAGGCCCTCATCCCCTACGCCGACCACGTCATCACCCAGGTGGCCACGGGCCTCTTCGGGGTCTCGGAGGCCAGCATCCAGCGGGCCCCCATCGTCGAGATCAAGTACGCCCAAGGGGCCAAACCCGGCCTCGGGGGCCACCTCCTGGCCGACAAGAACACCCCCGACGTGGCGCAGATCCGCGAGGCGGTCGCCAAGACCTCCCTCTTCTCCCCCTTCCCCTTCCACAGCGTCTACAGCGTGGAGGATCACAAGAAGCACGTGGACTGGCTCCGGTCCGTGAACCCGGACGCCCTCATCGCCGTGAAGGTCTCCACCCCCGTGGACGTGGACATGGTGGCCGTGGGCTCCTACTACGCCGGGACGAACATCCTCAACCTGGACGGCGGGTACGGCGGCACGGGGGCGGCCCCGGACATCGCCAAGAAGAACATCGCCATGCCCATCGAGTTCGCCATCCCCAAGGTCCACCGCTTCCTGGAGGGGGAGGGCATCCGGGACGAGATCGTCCTCATGGCGAGCGGCGGGATCCGGACCGCCTACGACGTCGCGAAGGCCATCGCCCTCGGGGCGGACGGCTGCATCATTGGGACGGCAGAGCTCGTGGCCCTGAACTGCACCCGCTGCGGGAACTGCGAGCGGGGCCGGGGCTGCCAGCACGGCATCGCCACGACGGACCCGGAGCTGGTGCCCCTCATCCCAGCCGACCTGGGGGCGCAGCGCATCTACAACATGTACCACGCCTGGCACCTCCAATGGGTGGACCTCCTGACGCGCCTCGGCCTCGAGAACTTCCGGGCGTTGCGGGGGCGCTACGACCTGATGCGCTACGAGGGGGCGATTCTCTGAGGGATGCGGTCCAACGCGTCCTCACCGCCCGGAAGGACCTCGTCGCGGGCCTGCCGCCGGGCCTGAAAAAGCGGGAGGCGGAGGGGGGCTGCGGGGTCCTCGGCCTCGCCTCCACGAAGCCCATCGCGGGTCGACACCTCTTCCCCGCCATGCGGCAGATGCACAACCGGGGGAACGGGAAGGGCGGCGGCATCGCGGCCATGGGGTTGGACCCGGACCAGATGGGCGTCTCCCCCGATGTCCTCGCCCGGGACTACCTCCTGTTGGTGGCCTACCTGGACCCGTCGTGTCGGGCGGAAGTGGAGGCGAAGTACGTCGACGACCCCTTCGAGGTCGACCACGCCGAATCCCTGCCCACCCGACCGTCGCAGGTGATGTCGCCGAGGCAGACGACGTCGGTGCACGGACCCCAGCTGCCCAGGAGCATGGCCAGATCGATGATATTGACCTGGCCGTCGTGATCGAGGTCGGGGCCGTTGTTCACCTCGATGTTGCACGGCGCGTCATTGGCCATGTAGTCGACGATGGTGTCGATGGTCTGCGGGTGGAAGCGGAGCACGAAGTTGGCAATGCCG
>JBHHWA010000274.1:0-1952 GCA_046756285.1 Thermoplasmata archaeon | reverse complement strand
GACCGTTCCCGGTGGAGCCGCACCACGCCGTCGGCCATCCCATCGAGTCGTTCGACGACGTCGGGGGCGACCAGTTCGGCATCGAGCACGAGGACGGCCCTGCCGTAGGCTCTCAGCGATGTGCCCACGAGGGACTCCGTGAGCTGGAGAGCCCGTTCCTTGCCAAACCAGGTGGCGTCCGTCAAGAGTTCCAGGATGGCGAGGCCCTGACCATCCTTCGACCTCAAGAGTTCATTCAACGCCTTTTCGAGGGCCGCTAGCCTTCCCGGGCATCGAAGGATGCCTCCCTCTTCCAGCGGAGCATCTATGTCCCCCTCTTTGTGCGAATACCAGTCCAGGATGCGAAAGTGGCCGTTTTTGAGCGCGTCCTTGGCCTTTCTGCCAGATAAGGCGAGCTTCGCCAGAACTTTCTTGGGGGACGTGTTGGATAGGACGGCGAGGAGAGGCTCGTCCGCCCCCAGGCCGTGGAGAAGGAGCGGGACGAGGAAGGCCTCGCGTTCGGGGCCGGACGGCGTGAGCAGAAGGGTGAAGGAACCATTCGGGAAGGCCTCACCCAAAAAGGCCTCGGATGGGGACTCCAGCTTCGCTTCCATCTTGAATCGCCGCCTCCTGAACCCCGTCCCCGAAAGGCTCGGGGAGGGCGCCGCCTGGGCGTCGGACAGACTGAGGTTCCCTCCTGCGAGGGCGCCTTATACCTTGGGCCGGCAGTATCGAGGGCGATAACGGGGGCCCCAGAGGGCTGCGGAGAAAAGCCTTTAATAGGAAACCCATGTAGGGCGGAGTCCCGTAAGGGCGAGCAGTAACCGTTCCGGGGCCGGGCGAACCAACCAGGCGTAGGTCTCGGTGGAGAATTGAGGCGTCACTTAGCGCGAGATGCCACTAGCTTCGCTGCCGATGAAGCAAGCTTCTCCGTCGGCCCCCTGGGGAGTGCGTTCACTGGCTGATCAGGTGCTGAGGGAGAAGGGGGGAGACGGAATCCTGGGTTTTACCCGATTCGAGCGTGCGCGCATCATCGGGGCGCGGGCCCTCCAGATTGCCATGGGTGCCCCGGTCATCTTGGCGATCCCAGAGGAACTCGTGGACCCGGTCGACATCGCGGAACTCGAGTTTGACCGGGAACTCATCCCCATCACGGTGCGTCGGGAAGTCTAGCGCTCAGCTCCGGCATCGCGGGGACGGCGCCGCCGCAAGGGCCACCCCTGGTCATCGGGCAGGTTCGAGATAAATCCTTATATAGAAGGTCTATTACATAAGGCAAGGAAGAGATCACACCGAGAGGGAGGAAGCACTATGATGGGAACAACTCCAGTATTGGTTCTCAAGGAGGGCACACGCCGGGATCGCGGCAAGGGTGCCCAGACGAGCAACATCGCGGCCGCCAAGGCCATCGCCGACGCCGTCCGGACGACGCTGGGGCCGCGTGGGATGGACAAAATGCTGGTAGACAGCATGGGCGACGTAGTCATCACGAACGACGGGGTCACCATCCTCAAGGAAATTGACGTGGAGCACCCGGCCGCCAAGATGCTGGTCGAGGTCGCGAAGACGCAAGACCAGGAGGTCGGCGACGGGACCACCACGGCGGTGATCCTGACCGGCGAGATTCTCAAGCGGGCCGAGGATATGGTTGAGCAGAAGATCCACCCCACGGTCATCGCGCAGGGATACAGGATGGCCGCGGAGAAAGCCACGGAGCTCCTTGAAGAGTTGGCAGAGAAGGTTGGCCCGAAGGACAAGGCGACCCTGCGGAAGATCGCGGCCACCTCCATGATCAGCAAGGCCATCAGCGCGAACCGGGAGCAACTGGCTGAAGTTGCCGTCGGTGCGGTCCTGGCCGTGGCCGAAGAGGTTGGCGGCGCGTGGCAGGTGGACGAGGACAACATCCAGATCGTGAAGAAGCAGGGGGGGTCCGTCACCGACAGCGAGATGGTGGACGGCATCATCGTGGACAA
>JBHHWA010000273.1:0-1954 GCA_046756285.1 Thermoplasmata archaeon | reverse complement strand
GATTGCTGCATGCGGAACGATACCGCAGCATGGAGGCAGGCGCCGAGGTCCTTAATGTGGACGGCGGTCACTTTTCGGGGATTCCGTACACGCGACCCTTCCAAGGGACGCCGCCGTCCCGGAGGTAGCGACGGGCGGAATCAAGGAGAATCCCTATGACGATGAGGCTTGCTAAGGGCGCGAGGAAGGCGTAGCCCACGGGGACGCCCATGAAGGCGTAGGCGAGAACCACCCGAACCCAGAGGAGCCCCGTTATCCCGGCCCCCACAAAGAGGAGGAGGGTCGGTCCTTGGGTGGGGAGGAGGAACAGGCCGGCGATCAAGAACACGAATGGGAGAACCATTCCGAGGAAGAGTCCTGTCGTGTTCAGGGCGATGCGCCGCAGCCGGAAGTCCAGTCCCGGGAAGGCGTTCTTGGTGAAGCCCTGCCAGATACCGCCCAGGCTCTCGTACATGCGAACCCGGAGGAGCTGGCGGCTGTCGGCCATGCAGAGTCGGCGTCCCGCCCCCTTCACCCGCAGGGAGAGGCGGTAGTCTTCATCGACGCGATCGCGGACCGCCTCGTGCCCCCCGATGGCCTCGTACGACGCACGAGGGAAGAGGAGGTACTGGCCGTTGGCCACGGCCCAACGCTTGTCGGGGCGGTTGATCCACGCCCCCCGGTGGCTGATGCCGATGAGGAAGATCATGAAGGGGAGGACCGTCCGCTCCCAGAAGGACTCCACCCGAAGGTGGGGGTAGAGCGTCAAAAGGTCGACGTCCTCCTGGAGGAGGTAGGCCACCGTCTTGCGGAGGAGCCCCGGTCCGTGGACCGTGTCGCCGTCGGTGAAGAGGAGGACCTCCCCGCGGGCGCGATCCGCCCCCTGCTTGCAGGCCCAGTTCTTCCCGACCCATCCCTCGGGGAGGGGAGGTTCCTCCACGAGTCGGATCTGATCGCGGAAACCGTCGAGGATCTCTCGCGTCCCGTCGTCGGAGCCCCCCTCCACGACGAGGATTTCCATGCGGGGATAGTCCTGGGCCACCAGGGACTCCAGACAGGCGCGTGCTGTGGAGGCCTGGTTGCGTAGGGGCAGGATGACAGAGACGAGGGGCGGATCGTCGAGCATGGCCTTATGCGGGAGCCTCGGGTATCCCACGAAAATAGGAATCGAGGCGAGGAGGAGAAAGGTCATGACCCCGGCGTATCCGAGGAGGAACAGGTCGAAGAGGGAGAGGCCAAAGACCATGAAGGATGGTTTTACGGCCGGGCGTTACTTAAGGCTCGCGAGGTCGACGAAGCCTCAACCCGCGGTCGGGATTTCCTGGAGCGCCTCCGGATTCTCAACGCTCGAGAGGTCTCCCAGTTCCTGGCCAAGGAACCGAGCCCGGATGAGGCGGCGAACAATCTTCGCGCTCCGTGTCTTCGGGAGGGCGGACACGAAGTGGACCTCCTGGGGTCGCATGGTCTTTCCCAGCTCCTGCGCGACGTGGGCAATGAGCTCCGCGGCCAGGGCGCCCCCTGCCTCCCAGCCTTCCCCAAGGACGACGAAGGCCACCAGCGCCTCCCCCTTCACCGCGTCGGGCACCCCGACCGCCGCGGCTTCCACCACGGCCGGGTGGCTGATGAGGGCGCCCTCCACCTCGCTGGGGCCGATGCGCTTCCCCGCCACCTTGATCGTATCGTCGGCGCGCCCCTGCAGGAACCAGTACCCGTCCTCATCGACGGTGGCCCAATCGCCGTGGTCCCACACATCGTCAAAGCGCGACCAGTAGGTCTCGAGGTAGCGGTCGGGATCCCCCCACAGCCCCTTGGTCATGCTGGGACACGGGCTGCGGGCGACCAGGTATCCCTTCTCCCCCCGGACCGAGCGGC
The DNA here is from genome assembly GCA_046756285.1 of Thermoplasmata archaeon. GTDB lineage: Archaea > Thermoplasmatota > Thermoplasmata > RBG-16-68-12 > JAJISG01 > JAJISK01. The sequence continues at coordinate 103 of JBHHWA010000273.1, read as the reverse complement.
CCGCCTCGTCGAACACGTCGACATCCATACCCAGAGCCGGGCCTCGCCCCAACGTGGTTGGCTTCAGGCCGACAATGGGGAGGGGGAAGAGGAAGCACCCCAG
>JBHHWA010000272.1:0-1973 GCA_046756285.1 Thermoplasmata archaeon | reverse complement strand
CGCCTCACAAGACTTAAGAGCGAAGTTCGACTCACCGCATCCGCCCGAGGAGGGGCCGGTGGCTTAGGTTGGTCTAGAGCGCCCGGCTGATAGGTTCTCGGAACGTAGACACCGGGAGGTCGCCTGTTCAAATCAGGCCCGGCCCACTCCTTGCGGAACGGCAGACGGCGGGTCCCGTTCGCCCGCTCCCTAGTTTATTATAACGCCGCCCGTACTCGCGCGCGATGGTCGTCGTCTCCCTCGACTACGAGGATCTCACCTCCCTCCTGGGGAAGAAGGTCCCCCTGGACGAGCTCGAGGAGGCCATCCCGCTCATGGGGGCGAGCCATGAGGGCGTGGAGGGCAACACGCTCCGCATGGAGATCGACCCCAATCGGCCCGACCTCTACTCCATCGAGGGCCTGGCGCGTGCCTTGCGGGGGTACCTCGGCATCGAGACGGGCCTCCCACGCTATGAGGTGCGGGTCAGCGGCATCGACTTCATCGCGGACGCAAACGTGAAGGACGTGCGTCCCTACGTCGTCGGCGGGCTCGTGGAGGACTTGCCTCTATCGGAGCAGCTCGTTGCCTCCATCGTTGAGCTCCAAGAACGGCTCCACACCACCCTCGGCCGGAAGCGGGCGAAGGTGGCCATCGGGCTTCACGACTTCGACGCGGTGGAGGGCCCGCTCCGGTACCTCGCTTTCAAGCCGGAAGAGGCCCGCTTCATCCCGTTGGGAAGCACGGAGGAGATGAGCCTGGGAGAGATCCTCCAGCGACACGAGAAGGGACGTGAGTATGCGTGGGTCCTGGAGGGCAAGAAGCGGTTGCCGCTCATCCTGGACGTCGAGGATCGGGTCCTCTCCTTCCCCCCGATCATCAACGGGGAGGTGACGGCCCTGAGCCCGGAGACGAAGAACGTGTTCATCGACGTGACGGGGACGGACCTGCAGGCGGTCCAGGGGGCCCTGGCCATCCTCATCACGGCCATGGCGGAGCGGGGCGGGACGATGCGTTCCGTCACGATCATGTACCCGGAGGAAGCCCTCGAGACCCCGGATCTGAGTCCCGAGATCCGGGAGATGTCCCTCGACCAGGCCAACGACCTCCTGGGCCTTCGGCTCTCGGCCCGGGCGGCGGTCACGGCGTTGAAGCGTATGCGACTCGGGGCACGCTCCCGGAAGGGCCAGATTCGCGTCGAGATTCCCGCCTACCGCACGGACATCATGCACGAGGTCGATCTCATCGAGGATATGGCAATCGGTCACGGTCTCCTCCGGTTCGAGCCGGTCACCTCGCGGGCCATGACGATGGGCGAGGCGGCTGCCGTCAACGAGTTCACGGAAGTCCTGCGGCAGGTCCTGGTAGGTCAGGGACTCCAGGAGGTCCGCACCTTGACCTTTCAGGATGGGGCCGGGGCCTACCGGCCTCGGCGGCCTCGCCTCAAGCTGGCGAACCCGATCACCTCCGACTTGACGGTGGTGCGGTCCAGCCTCCTGCCGTCCCTCCTGGAAATCCTCCGTCTGAACCGGCATCGGGAGCTCCCCCAGCGCATCTTCGAGATTGACGACGTCGTCCTGGAGGGGAGCAATCGGCGGCGCGTCTCGGGGGCCCTTATCCACCCCAGGGCGGGATTCACGGAGGTGAAAGGTCTCGTCCTTGGCATTCTTCGCGACCTGGGGCTGGAAGGGGATGTGGAGGAAGAGGAGGACGAGAACCTGCTCGAAGGTCGCGCCGCCCGACCCTTAGTGGACGGCCAGGACGTAGGCCTGCTCGGAGAGCTTAAACCTGAGGTAATCACAGCCTACGAGTTGACCAATCCCGTGGCCGTCTTCGAGATCGACGCCGGCGTGCTGTTCACTTTATTGGAGAGGTAACACCTCGGATGGCCCAGAGTGCATCGTCAAGGGTTAAGACCATCTGGATTATTGCAGACTCGCGCTGCGGTAGCTTAGCCTGGACAAAAGCGCCGGCCTTGAGAGCCGGTGGGCCGC
>JBHHWA010000271.1:0-1977 GCA_046756285.1 Thermoplasmata archaeon | reverse complement strand
AAGGGGCCCGAGATTGACTACCTGCCCGTGACCATCACCCGGTGGAAGCCCGAGGCGCGGGTGTACTGAGGATGCCCGACGAGGTTATCCTGCGGATCACCCGCTACCGGCCGGAGCAGTCCCCTCTGCCCTTCCACGAGGACTTCACCGTCCCGTTCCGGAAGGACATGATGGTGCTGGACGCCCTGAACTACATCAAAGACCACATGGACGGCAGCTTGGCCTTTCGCTGGTCGTGCCGCATGGGAATCTGCGGGAGTTGCGGCGCGTCCGTGGAGGGGAGTCCCCGGCTCACGTGTGAGACCTTCCTCCGCGAGATTCGGAGGCCCATCGTCCGGGTCGGGCCCCTAAGCTACTTCCCGGTGATCAAAGACTTGGTCATCGATATGGACGACTTCATGGAGAAGCTGCGCGGGGTCAAACCCTGGATTATCCGTGGCGAACAGAAGCCGCTGGAGCAGGGGGAGTACACCCAGCTGCCGGAGCAGGTCGAGCAGTATCGCCAGCAGTCCCTTTGCATCAACTGCATGATCTGCTACGCCGCATGCCCCGTGTACGGCCTCGAGCCGGAGTTCGTGGGACCAGCGGCCCTTGCCCTCGCCTACCGCTACAACAGGGACACCCGGGATCACGGGACGCGGGAGCGGCTCACCGGGCTCATCGGGAAAGGCGGTCTGTGGGAGTGTACCTACGTCGGGGAGTGTTCCGTCGTCTGCCCCAAGAACGTGGACCCGGCGGGGGCCATCCAGCGACTCAAGGCGCCGGGGGCCATTCAGGCCGCCAACGTGCTGCTGCCCCCTATTCTCCGGAGGTGAGCGCACGGCTGAGGGTGGCACGAAGACCTACAAGCCGAAAATGCCCTCGACCTGGTGGCTCCGCAACCCCCGTTACTTCCTCTACATGCTCCGGGAGGTCACCTCCCTCTTCGTGTTCCTCTACACCCTCGCCTTCGTGGTGCAGTTCTTCCTCTTGGCGGATCAGGGCGCCTTCGACGCCTTCCGGACCCTCTTCCAATCGCCCGTCTTCCGGGCATTCACCGGCGTGGTCCTGGTCATGGCGGTCTACCACGCCGTCACATGGTGGTCCCTGAACTCCAAGGTTTTTCAGATTCGCCTCGGTGGACGGACCCTCCCCCCCGCCGCCCTCTTCGCCGGGGGCATCCTTACCACGCTCGCCGTCAGCGTCCTGGTTTACTTCCTGATCTTCCGGGGGCTCTGAGTGAAACCGGATGTGGGTTCGGCGGTCTTCTGGCAGTTCTTCGCTCTGGGAGGCTTCGTCGTCGCGTTGCTCCTGCCGGTCCACATCGTCCTCTTCCATGCTGGGACCGACCTGGGGCTCCTGCAAGAAGATCTCACCACCTTCGACGGAATGTTGGCCTGGGTCGGGGACCCCCTCGTGAGAATCTACCTCATCGTCCTCGTGGGGGGCGCCCTCTTCCACGGGGCCCACCGCTTCAAGTACGTGCTCTTCGACCTGGGGATGAAACGCGCCTACCGACCGGTCGGCAGCCTCCTCTACATCATCGCGGGCCTGGCGACGGCCCTCACGGCCCTTGTGGCAGTGTTCGGGGTCTGAGGGACCCACGCCCTATATAGGCGGAGTCGATGAGTGCAATGTGAGATCGGGGCTCCTGGCCCTCACCAAGACCGTCCTGATCGTCATGGGCGCGGCCATCGCCATCTCTATCTTAATGGCCGTCTCTTTGAGTATGACTGCTCTCGGTACACTGAGCTTGGTTCTTCTCCTGGGAGGCATCTTCATGATTGGTGTCAGCGGTCTAGTGGGAGGCGGTGTGGGAGGCGCTGGACTGGGGTCCGCGCAGATGTGGGGGACCCAGGTCGGGCGGATGGGAAGCCCGGTGCCCCACATGTACCAAATGTCGAGCTACCGGAAGGCCGTGAGACAGCGACCTCCGCAGTGGGATTCTGATCGTTTCCAGTTCATGGTCTTCGGGCTCGTCCTGGGCGCTGTCCTCCT
>JBHHWA010000270.1:0-1983 GCA_046756285.1 Thermoplasmata archaeon | reverse complement strand
GAGACGAGACCCACAAACAACCCGCCAATCGAGCTCGTCACGAAGAGGAGCGGTTTCCTCTCAATGTCCTGCCACCAGTCCGCCCAAGAAACCCTTTCGGACTCGGTTCGAGTCGGATGGAGGGGGTGGTCCACGAAGTGGACGCTTCGCTCGCGGCCCAGAAAGGCGGCGGCGAGAAGGAAGAGCGCCGCTGCCAAGGTGAGCTCCAGTACGTTGGAAGGAAGGGCTTTCCCCACGGAGGCCCCGACAAGGGCGAAGACGGCAACGAAGGGCAGCAACCGCGTCGCGACGTGGTAGTTGATCAACCGGCTCCGCACGTACCCGGCCAGGCCGCTCGCGAAGGCAAAGAGGTCGACGAGGATGCCTAGCGCGATCGCCACTTCTGGCTCTAGGGACAGGAAAATCACGAAGAAGGGGGAGAAGAAGATGGCCCCGCCGATCCCGAAGGTCATCGCCACCGCGGCGATGAGAACGGCCGCCGGGAACAGCCACCAGAAGCTCAGGAGGTCGCTCATGAGGAGATCGAGAACCAGGCTGCCTCCCCCTGGGGCCGTCCGCATCGTGGACGGAGCTATTAATCTTCACCGAGCGGCGGAGAGTCTTCGGTCTCCCGCCGATGGGTTACCTTTGGGGCAGGCTAGCTTTCGGCCGTGAGTTCGTCTCCCGGAATGGCAGCGAGAGTCTCTACATGAGCCCCGCCAAGGGCCCCGATCTTCGCGCTGATCTGCATCATCGTCTTGTCATCGGGCGCCTCGATAACGACGATGAAGTCGTACCGGCCCAAGGTTGCCCACGTCTGGAGGCGTTTCCCTCCGTGCTCCTCCAAGATCTTGAGTGCCTCATCCGCCAACCACCCCGGGTTTTCCCTCATGTCCTTTCGTCCCTGCTCGGTCATACGAACTAATCGAATGTAGGTAGGCAAGTTTCTCCCCAAGCGGGCGAGAAGATGGGCAGCTATAAGGGTTGCCTTAGAACGTCAGAGACGTGTCACACTCGAGAGCCACGCGAGGCCTCCGTCTGGGTGGATGTTGCTGTCGAATTTCGCTGGCTGAATGGATTCCACGGTCCAACCTTCCCGAAACGTGGCCCGAATCTCCTGTCGCGTAACACGTCGCGGACCCCCCCAATCTGCCGGCTCTTGTTCACAGAAAGCCAACATGAAGTAGGAGCCACCTCGGGGAAGGACACGCGCCAAGCTGTCAAGGAAGCGCACTCGTTCCGGATCCGAAAAGGTGTGAAACAGGCCGGAGTCAATCGCGGTCTCGAAGGTCCGTCCGAGACGGTCCAGTCTCAAGGCGTCCCCCACAAGGAAGGTGACGGGAATTCCTCGACGCTGGGCCTTGGCCTTCGCCTTCTCGATGGCGCGCGAAGATGCGTCGACCCCCCATGCCTCATGGCCCCGCTTTCCGAGGTACAGGGCGTTTTCCCCGGTCCCACAGCCGACATCCAGGACCGTTCTGCCGATGCTCCCGGCTCGTTCGAGGCGGACGAACTCTGGCTGGGGGCGCCCAATGTCCCAGGGAGGCGTTCCCTGATAGGCCGAATCGAAGAATTCCAGGGATGAGACCTCCTTGGCCGTTGGGTTGGACGACGCGCTTAGGGCGTATACTCTGTTTGGGGGACGAACGCTCGCCCTAGGCTGGCGGGCCAGGGGGAGGGCTCGGGGTTGCAGGGTCGAAGGGATCCCAGGGGTCCGGTTCAAAAGGGTCGGGTGCCGAGGGCTGTCTCGATCTGAATCGCCTGTCCATTTCGGTCTACCTCCATCTTAACATTCGCTCCAATTTCACGCGCGCGTAACAGGTCCACCAGGTCCCCTACGCTGTCGAGGATTTCTCCGGCCAGGGAGAGGACAACATCTCCCACGCGAAGGCCTCCCCTCTCCGCTGGGCCGCCGGAGGTAACCTCGGCCACGAGGACGCCTCTCGATGCCTTCAGCCCGTAGTGCCGCGCAAGGCGACGATTCACATCGTAGCCGACGATGCC
>JBHHWA010000269.1:0-2005 GCA_046756285.1 Thermoplasmata archaeon | reverse complement strand
CCGAACCGTCGTCAACCTGGGGGGCTTCGAAGTCCCGCTGGTCTCCCTCATCCTCTTGATCGTGGGCGCCGGTCTGGTCGTGTACCTGGAGGCCTTGACCAAGCCCGTCAACATCGCGGGATTCCTGGGCCCCATCGAGATCGCCAGCCTCTTGGCGAACGTCATTTCCTACACCCGCCTGGCGGGCATCGCCATCGCCAAGGCCGCACTGGCAGAGGCCCTCATGAGCCTCGTCTTCGGGAATCTCATCTTCACCGGCCAGATCGCCCTCGTCATCGGGGGCTTCGCCGCCCTCGTCGTGGCCCAGATGCTCGTGTTCTTCCTCGGGGGCATCTCCGCAGGCATCCAGGCCCTGCGGCTCAATTACGTGGAGTTTTTCAGCAAGTTCTTCAATGGCAACGGGGTCCCATTCAAGCCCTTCGGGGCTCCAACCGTCGAAACAGCGTAAAGGAGGTAAACCAGCATGGGAGATTTAGGAGCGGGCATGGTCGCGATCGCGGCGGGCCTGACATTGTTCGGGACCGCCATCGCCACGGCCTGGGCCCAGAAGGTGATCGGTGGGGCGGCCATCGGGGTGATGGCGGAGAAGCCCGAATTGTTCGGGCGAGGCCTCGTGTTGATGGTCATTCCGGAGACCATCATCCTCTTCGGCTTCGTCATCGGCTTTCTGCTCTTGGGGTTAATCCCCGAGGTCGCAGCCGTTCCCTGATGGACCGCGCAGGCACATGTCCCTGGACCAGATGATCGCGGAGATTCGCCAACAAGGCCAGCGGGAGGCCGAGGAGGTCCTTGACGCGGCCCGGCAGGAGCGAGAGCGCATGCTCGCGGACGTCCGCGCGAAGGGGGAAGAGCTGCAGGCCGAACGGGCCCGCCAAGCGAAGGACCAGGGAGAGAGGGAGGCGATTCGTGAGACGGCCCGTGCCGAGCTTGAGGCCCGGAAGGCCCTGTTGCAGGCCCAGAAGGAGGTCTTGGACGAGGTCCGAACCGGCGCAATGCGTGAACTCCGCGCTCAAGACAGCAGTGACCGCCTCCTGAAGGTCCTCGTGGAGCAGAACCGTGGCGACCTGGAAGGCGGCGTGATTCACTGCAACGAGCGGGATGTGAAGACCCTCCAACGACTCACACGCAAGGAGGTCCTGGGCGACCTCGACGCCATCGGAGGGTTCGCCATCGAAGCGGAGTCCGGCGATCGGCGCATCGATCTGACCTTCGATACCCTCCTGGATGGCCTGTGGGAGGAGGCGGTCCGGGACGTGGCGGACACCCTCTGGAAGGAGTCGTGAGATGGTCGCCGAGACAACCACGGAGTACCTCAAGACAGTCGTGGACCGGCTGCCGATCGACCGGGGAAATTATCCCTATGTCACCGCCCGCGTGAAGGCAAAGAAGTCCCTCCTCCTGCCCGCGGAGACCTACGAACGGCTGTTGCAGATGGACGTCCCGCAGATCGCCCGCTTTCTGGGCGAGGGGCAGTACCATGACGAGATGCTGGCATTGGGCGCCCGGTACGACGGCGTCGACCTGGTGGAGATGGCGACGCGGAACAATCTGGCGCAGGTCTTTACGCAGATTCTCGGGTTCTCGGAGGGCTCGCTGCGTGACATGATCGGGCATTACCTGGATCGGTGGGACGTCTGGAGCGTGAAGACGATCCTCCGGGGGAAGTTCTACGGCGCGACCGCCAAGGAGATCCTCGAGGACGTGATTGCAGCCGGGAGTCTGGACTTGGCGTTCCTCGAGATGCTGGTCAACCTCGAGACGATTGAAGAGGTCGTCGAGGCCCTGGAGGACACCCCGTACCTCTCCGCACTCCTGGGCCTCACCGCGACCGGAGAGGAGGTGCCCTCCCTGGCCCCCTACGAAGACCTCCTGGACCGCATCTACTACGTCCACCTCCTCGAGGTCATTCCCCCGGCCTCAGAGCCAACCACCCTCTTCCACAATTTCGTCCGTCTGGAGATCGACGTCGTGAACCTGAAGACCCTCCTGCGGGTGCTGGGGGTGG
>JBHHWA010000268.1:0-2010 GCA_046756285.1 Thermoplasmata archaeon | reverse complement strand
GCGGGAGCGACCTGGAAGAGGGTGAGAGCCAGGGCTTGCCCGTGTGGAGCCGGCACGTGGGGGACCCGATCCTCGAGAGCAACCTGACCCGGAGGGTGGACTTCGCTCTGTTCATGGTGGCCGCCCTCGAGAACGACGAGTTGGTCCACGAGGCCCCGGCGATTGTCGGCCGTAAGACACCGTCGGCGCTCGCGCATGCCTCCACTCGGGGTGTGGAGGGAGGCTAGGCTCGGGCTGGCCACTCGAGGATAGAGCGGTCCGGGTGATTACGCGAAGCGCGGATTCCGGGAGCGAGCGCAACTCGCGATGATAGCACTCATGGAGTGACGGAGCGACTTTATGGTCCACATTCCTCCTCCCTTGTCTTACCAACGGAGACCGGGATGCTGCTCGAAAACGCAACGCTGGTGTTGGCCGGAACGCTGACGGCCTTAATCGCGGGATTGCTCTTCGGCTACGCGGTGTCGGTGAACGGAGGGCTTCACCGCCTCAAGGACTCCGAATACGTGGCGGCCATGCAGTCCATCAACATCGTGATCGTGAGGCCTGTCTTCCTCCTGGCCTTCTTCGGCCCCGTCATACTTCTCCCCTTGGCTGCGTACCTCTACCTGGGCATCAGCGCGTCAGGGTTTGCACTCCTCCTGTTGGCTTCCGTTCTCTATATAGGAGCCACGTTCGGCGTCACAGTTGCGGGGAACGTTCCTTTGAATAACAGACTCGCAGGGGTGGACCTGAGCCGGGCATCAGACGAGGAGGTAGGCCAGGCACGAGCGCAGTACGAAAGACCATGGAACCGCCTCCATGCCGTTCCGACATTTGCGTCAGTCGCCGCCACCGTTGCCATCTTCGTCGCGGCAGTGACGTCCTGAGGCGAACCCGCATCGAGTGACCGTCGACCGTCTTTACTCGTTCGCGGGCACGAACCCGAGTTGGGCAGGCGACGGTCTTATCGCGGGGTCCGCCCATGTTAGGTCACCTTGGTTGTCCATTTCAGTGGACTCTTGGCCTTCGTTGGCGCTCTCGCGGGTGCTCTTGTGGGGGCGGCCATTGGATATTTGGCCGGCCTCCGCATCGCGCGCCGTCAGCTTCTCCGAGACGAAAAGTTCAGGGCCTACGAAGATCCAATGCGGAAGGTCCAGGAGGCCCTCAACACCCTGGACCTATGGGCCTCCGTGGAGAGCATCGAGTTGAGGACCGATGACAAGAAGGCGTTCAAGGACGCCATGAACGCCCTCCTCACGATTCACGTCGCCACGGAGGGGAAGCAAGGCCTCGACCGGCTGGTGGAGCGGCTCAAGGAAGCTGATCTCGACGAAGAAGAGGAGTGGAAGAAACACCTCGATTCCCTGAAGACGGTCGTCGTCCTCTCCTTTTTCGTGGATCTGGTCGGGTTCCTGCGAGAGGTGGAGGCGAGTCAACCGACTTTGGAGATGGTCGAGGCACCCGCCGATGTCTCCGATCTCGTGACGGAGCTGGCGCAGGAGGTCGCCGGCGGGGTGGGCCTACTCATGACTCGCTCGCTCCTGGACCAATCCTTCATTCGGCCCCTCGATGGGACCTTGGACCAGGAGGCCCGTGCCGGCATTCGGAGACGCCTCGAGGACCTGAAACAGGCCATGATGGACGACCTGGAAGCGACGTTGTAAGCCTGGAGTAAGAGGCGAGGTGCCATGGGAAGTCATATGTAGGTCTCTGCCCCTCCTCGCGGCCGGGGAGTCCATGGGGGAGAGGAGACTGACGACCAAGGGCATCGCCTTCTTCGGCGCTCTGACGGTGTTCCTGCTGCTTCTTCACGCCGCGGACGAGATTGCGCGCGGCGCGGCCGCCCAGCAATACGCGGGCTTCGGAGTCGGAGCGGCTGCCCTTCTCTTAGTCCTGGCGATGGTCCCTTTCATCTTCGGCATCGGATGGGCCTGGAAGGAACGTAGGCTGGGCTACGGGATCGTCCTTGTGGGGGGCGCCGGTGCCTTCTTGCGGACCTTCGCCGTGATCTTCGGCTTGGGCAACCCG
>JBHHWA010000267.1:0-2011 GCA_046756285.1 Thermoplasmata archaeon | reverse complement strand
GGGGGAGATTCACGCCCTGATGGGACCCAACGGCAGCGGCAAGTCCACCCTCTCGCACGTCCTCATGGGGCACATCCGCTACGAGGTGTACAAGGGGGACGTCCTCCTCGACGGGGTCTCCATCCTGGGTCTCTTGCCCCACTACCGTGCTCGTCTCGGCCTCTTCCTCGGGTTCCAGTACCCGCAGGAGGTCCCCGGGGTGAAGATGGGGAGCTTCCTGAACGCGGCCTACAAGCGGATGCACCCCGAGAGGGAGATGGAGATTCCCGAGTTCTTCGCCCACGTGGACGAGCGGATGAACCTGCTCAACCTCGACGCGAGCTTCGGCGCCCGCTACCTGAACGACGGCTTTTCGGGCGGGGAAAAGAAGCGAGCCGAGGTGCTCCAGATGCTCGTCTTGGAGCCCCGCATCGCCGTCCTCGACGAGAGCGATTCGGGCCTGGATATCGACGCACTGAAGACGGTGGCCCAAGCCATCGACCACTACGCCGGTCCCGAGGTCGGCATCCTCCTCATTACCCACTATCAGAGGCTCCTCGACTACGTGACGCCCGACTTCGTGCACGTCCTGGTGGACGGCAAGATCGTCCGCTCCGGAGGCAGCGACCTGGCCCAGAAGCTAGAGGAGCTGGGGTACAAATGGATAAAGGAAGAAGCCGCTGTGGAGGTGATCTAGGATGGCCCTCGAGCCCGACATGGTCGAGCGGGAGTACAAGTACGGCTTCCGAGACGACATCGAGTACGTCTACCGGACTCCCAAGGGCCTGAGCGAGGACATCGTCCGGGAGATCTCCGGCCTCAAGGACGAGCCGGAGTGGATGCTCAAGATGCGCCTCCGGGGGTACAATCACTTCCTGGAGCGGGTCATGCCCGATTGGGGCGGCGACCTCGACGACATTGACTTCGACGACATCAGCTACTACCTGAAACCCTCCGAGAAGGAGGGCCGGACCTGGGAGGAGGTCCCCGATAAGATTCGGCAGACCTTCGATCGCCTCGGGATCCCTGAGGCCGAGCGCAAGTTCCTCGCCGGGGTGGGGGCCCAGTACGACTCCGAGGTGGTCTATCACAAGACGTTGAAGCACCTCGAGGAGCAGGGCGTCGTCTTCATGGGCACGGACGCCGCGCTGAAGGAGTACCCCGAGATTTTCAAGGAGTACTTCGCGACCCTGGTGCCGCCGGAGGACAACAAGTTCGCCGCCTTGAACACCGCCGTCTGGAGCGGGGGAAGCTTCGTTTACGTCCCCAAGGGCGTCAAGGTGGAGCAGCCCCTCCAGGCCTACTTCCGCATCAACTCGGAGAACATGGGGCAGTTCGAGCGCACCCTGATCGTCGGGGACGAGGACAGCCACTTCCACTACATCGAGGGCTGCACCGCCCCCACGTACACGACCAACTCCCTCCACGCCGCGGTCGTGGAGGTGGTCGCCAGGCCGGGCGCGAACGTGCGCTACACGACCCTCCAGAATTGGTCGGACAACGTGTACAACCTGGTGACGAAGCGCGCCTACGCCCATGAGAACAGCACCGTGGAGTGGGTGGACGCCAACATCGGAAGTCGCCTGACGATGAAGTACCCCTCCGTCTACCTCCTGGGCAGGGGGGCCAAGGCGGAGATCCTCTCCGTGGCCTACGCAGGGAAGGGGATGCATCAGGACGCCGGGGCCAAGGCGATTCACCTCGCTTCAGACACCCAGTCCCGGATCACGAGCAAGTCCGTCTCCAAGAACGGCGGGCGCGTGACCTACCGGGGCCACCTCGCCGTCGCCAAGGGCGCCGAGAACGTGAGGTCCAACGTCCGGTGCGACGCCCTCATGCTGGATGCGGTCTCGCGGTCGGACACGTACCCCTACATGGACATCGAAGAGGAGGACGCCTCCATCACCCACGAGGCGACGGTCGGGAAGATTAGCGAGGACGTGCTCTACTACCTGATGTCCCGGGGCCTTACAGAGAACGAGGCGATGAACATGGTCGTCCTGGGTTTCCTGGAGATTTTCACCAAGGAGCT
>JBHHWA010000266.1:0-2015 GCA_046756285.1 Thermoplasmata archaeon | reverse complement strand
TGAACAGGGCGGCGTGGGCGAAGTTCAGAATGCGGAGCACGCCAAAGATCAACGTGAGCCCGGCGGCGATCAAAAAGAGACACGATGCCTGGACGAGCCCGTTCAGGACATACGCGACGAACGAATCAGCCGGCATCATCCTCATGCCCTCCGTAGCGCACCCCCCTCCCCTTTATCCTCTCCCCCAATGGGGAGAGGATAAAGGGGCGAATGCGTCAGGGGCGCCGATCAATAATCCGCGACCCGGGTTAGCCCTTGATTACGTGCTTCCGCCACGGGGGCTTCGCACCCGACTTCTTGCGCTCGAGGATGTCGCCGACCGGCTCGATGATCTCCTCTCCCTTGGAGTCGCGGATGTCAGCCACCCGGACGAACAGCGGCTCCAGGTCCTTCGCTTCCTTGGTCACCCCCCACGGGACATCGGTGACAGCCTGGTGGTCTTCTTTCCGGATCACCTTCTTGTACGCTGGCGACTCGAGCTCCATGCCCTCCAATGCCGTAATGACGGCCTCGGTGTTGGTGGTTCCGGCCTTCTCCAGAGCCTTCTTGTAAAAATACACCGCCGAGTAGGTGTCATGGGCCGTCACGTGAGGAAACTCTGCCTCCTGATCGACGAAGCGGTCGACCCACGCTTTGTGCCTGGCAGTCTGCGGATGCTCCGGCCAGTAGCCGTGCGCGGATGTGTAGATTCCCGGCGGGACCTCCGAGTTCCGCTTGCGCCAGCTTGCGAGAGCGTAGAAGGCGTCCATGGCCAGGCCCGCCGGAGTCAAAAAGGCACCAACCTGGTCAAAGAACTTGTGCCGATGAGCCTGCTTGACGAAGGTCACGAAGTCGCCGCCCCAGAGCGGGCAATACACCCCATCCGGCTTGGCATCCAGGATCTTCGTGATGTGGCTATCATATGCCCCCGCGGCGAACTTCGGCCAAGCCTGAACGGACAGGACATCGACGCTGGGCTTCCGATTCAGGAGGTGGCTGATGAAGGCTCCCCACGAGTCCCACCCGTAGGAGTAGTCAGGCCCGATCACCGTCCACCTCTTCAACGGGAGGGACGCCGCAATCGCCGCACCGCCGGCACCGATCTGGTAGCAATTGGCGTGAACGCGGAAGACATACTTGTTGCCCTTCTCATTGGTAATGCTGGGAGAGGCTGCGCACGGGACGATCAGGATGCGTTTGAGCTCCGGCATGACGGGCGTGACTGCAAGGGCGACGCCACTCGCGTTGAAGCCGATGATGGTGTCCGCCCCCCAGTCGAGAACGAGCCGCCGGGCCTTGCGCACCGCCACGCCCCCGTTCACCGTGTCGTCCTCGGCTTTCATGACGAGGGGCCGCCCGAGCACCCCGCCCTGGCTGTTGATCTCGTCCATCGCCATCTTGAGGCCTTGGCGACCAGCCTGACCCCAGGCGGCCACGACCCCCGAGAAGGACATCAGGAGCCCGATCTTGATAGGTTTCTGGGCTCCCCATGCTCGACGGGGAACCAGGACCGGGCTACTCAGTGAGGCGAGACTGGCCGCACCGACCCCGGAGAGAAAAGTCCGTCGAGAAAACTCTGTCGCCATCACTCCCCTCCTTTTCCGCCAGCCCCTAAGGATGGGGCCACATTTAAATCAGCGTGCTTACACGGACAACTTTTATACGTTTCTTGATCGAAAAAGTCAACAAATAACTCAAATAACTCCATTCCCAAAGACAGGCCTGAACAGGGCCCCAGGGGACCTGATATTGACGATTGATGGTGATGGCCTTCTCCAAGGATTTCGTGGCTCAGCGGACGCGGCTCCACGCACCCCGCGCGACCTGCAAAACTTCTTGTCCTGGGGGACCGCCGCACCGCAACTCGAGCATGTTACGTCCAGCCGGGCCCCGCGGTCCTCGCGAACCCTCACGCTCTCACGGTTCTGAGCCTGGCACCGGGCACACTGCATGCCGGGAGCCTCCACTTACCGGGCCGGTGATGCCGGGAAACGGTGCGGTTAGCCTAGCCCGGGACCCCATACGGGTCAAGCGCT
>JBHHWA010000265.1:0-2016 GCA_046756285.1 Thermoplasmata archaeon | reverse complement strand
AAGGAGGGTGATATCGAACGGGAACTCACGCTGTCGAAAATAAAAACGCCTCAGGGAGAATGTGCATCCTCCGTGAGGCGTCATGGCCTCTGCCACGTGGCGCGTCTTGGCGCCCATGGATTACGTGCGTGATCTGGACGTCACATTAGTTCTAAGACTTGGTTTTGTCAAGGAGTTTCTTCGAAGGGAGAGAGAAGGTCGTCGGCCTGTACGATCGTCGAGGCGATGACCTTGAGGCTCGTTCTCGTGGTCCGGCTTTTTTGTTGCATCCGTCGGAAAGCCTCCGCTTCAGAAAGCTGCACCCGCTTCATGAGGACCCCCTTGGCCTTCTCCACCAGTTTCCTGGTTTCCAACGCCTCCTTCAGGTCGTTCACCTCCCGGCGCAGCGTATCAAGCTCTGTGAAGCGGGCCAAGGCCACCTCGATGGTCGAGCGGAGGGTGCTTTCGTTTACAGGCTTTAAAAGGTAGGCCATCGCCCCAGCGTCTCCGGCTCGCCGGACAAAGTCCTCGTCGGGATACGCGGTCAGGAACACGATAGGAACGGCCTCCTGCGCCAGGATGGCGCGGGCCGCCTCGATCCCGTCAGTTCCCGGAATCCGGATGTCCATCATAATGAGGTCCGGCTGTATCTTCGAGGCAAGCCGCACAGCCTCCTCCGCGTCCTTCGCTAATCCCATCACTTGATGGCCGATGTCTTCCAGTTGGCCCTTCAGGCCTGCCGCGACAAGACCTTCGTCCTCGACGACGAGAACTCTCAGGTTCCGCTTGTTTGGCCCAGAATTCATTTCACAGCCCCGTTACGTTTTCAGCGACCTTCCGGAAAAGCCCATAAGCTAGCCCGCATTATTCACGAAGACACTCCGTTCGTGAATAATGCGCCTGCAGGTGCGGGCTCGGCCGCACCGGCAGGTTTCGATCCCGCCGCTGCGGCGGGACTCAAGGCTAGCCCTGAGCGACGCCCCGCAAACGCGGGGCGGAGTCGAAGCCCGGAGGGCAGATTATTTACTTCCAAGTTAATAATCCGGGCTAGGTCACATACATTCTATTGCCCTACAAATTCGGGTTTCGGAAACCGAATGGTCGCCAGCGTTCCACTGTCGTATTGGAGTTGAAACTGTCCCTGGAGGTCCGTTTCGACCAACGACGCGACGATGTCCAGTCCCACCCCTCTCCGCCACTCGCCCTCGTTCGTGGCTGGGATCCCTATGCCGTTATCTTTGACCGACAATTGTATCTCCTTTTCTTCCTCTGTGACCTGAACGTGAATGAGTCCTGTGTCACGGGACAGAAAGGCATGTATGATGGCATTGGTGATCAGCTCATTGGCGGCCAAAGCCAAGGAGCCAAGCCACTTCGGCGGGAGCCTGAGAGCAGGCGCGTCGACCGTGATCTTCACATTCTCATCCCATCCGATACCCCTCACAACAGCCTTCGCCACCTCCTCCACCAGCCTTTTGAGATCCAGCTCCCTGAAATGATCCTGGGCCAACAGATCGTGGATGGCGGCCAGACTCTGCACCCGATCAATGCACGCCTTGAGGGCCTCCTCGGCCGTCCAGCGCCTCTTCCGAGCGAGCTCCATGGACAGTAGACCAACAATCGTGGCAAGGTTGTTCCGGACTCGGTGATTCAGTTCCCGAAGCAGCAGGGCATTGGCTTCGGCCGCCCTTTCGCGTTCGGCAATTTCAGTTTGCAAGGCTTCATTGGCTTTCGCCAGCTCTGCCGTCCGCTCATGTACGCGCACTTCTAACTCGTTGTGTGCTCTCCGTAGTGCCTCCTCTGCCCGCTTGCGCTCAGTGAACTGGCCGATCCGGCCGCCGATGTCGGCTGCCATCTCAAGCAGCTCGGGATCGAGCTGCCGGGTCTCGCGGGTGTACAACACGATGACCCCTGCCAGGCCGTCCTCGGCATCGATCGGGAAGGCTAACGCGCCGTGCAGGCCGACCTTGGCTGCGATGGAGGCCCGAAGGAAGTCGGTGTCTGCGAGGACATCAGGAACCCACACCGCTCGGCGAC
>JBHHWA010000264.1:0-2038 GCA_046756285.1 Thermoplasmata archaeon | reverse complement strand
TCTGGGTCCCCACGGGGCTGGAGGTCGAGACGAAGTTGACGGCGCGGCTGCTGAAGTGGTTCGGCATCTGCCGGCCCCTGCAAAGGTCATCTTCGTTCCCGTACAGCTGTGCTACGATGTGTTCCAGAGGAATGCCCCGTAGAAGGGCGGCCCCCTGCTCGCGATACGCGGGAACGACCCAGTCCTGGGGCTCGAGGGGGAAGCTGCTCCCGATCTGCACAGCTTCTTCGCCGTGGCTGGGCACGTAGAATCCAATGCGGCCCTGTCGTTGGAGCGCCATGCCCCGGGTGTCCAGGGCGCGGGTGAGCATCATGTAACGGTAAATCTTGAGGAGTTCCTCCTCGGAAAGCGGAGGCTCCTCCTTCTCCTTGTACTTCCCGTCCAATCCGACGACCCGGAGGAGCTTGGCCGTGTTCTCACCCCCCGATGGGTGTCGTCAGGGGCGCCCGCTCCCGGAGGACGCCCTCGAGAAAGAACTCCCCTGCCCGATAGGAACTGCGGACGAGAGGCCCGGCGGCAACGTAGAGGAAGCCCATCTCGCTCCCCCTCTGTCGGAAGTAATCGAACTCCTCAGGCGGGACGTAGCGGGCCATCTCGATGTGGCGGGTGCCTGGTCGCAGGTACTGTCCCAAGGTGAGGATGTCCACGCCCGCTACGCGGAGGTCACGCATTGCCTGAAGGACCTCGTCCTCTCGCTCCCCTAGCCCCAACATGAGGGAGGACTTCGTGAACACGTCGGATCGAATCTCCTTGGCCATTCGCAACACGCGGAGGGTCTGCCCGTACCCCGCCCGCATGTCGCGAACCGGGTGGGTCAGGCGCTCGACCGTCTCCTGGTTCTGGGCAAAGACGTCGGGTCCGGCCTCCACGACGCTTCGCACGGACTCCTGATCGCCCCGAAAGTCGGGAACTAAGACCTCCACGAGGATCCCGGGGTCGTGGGCCTTGATTGCCCGAATGGTGGCCGCGAAGTGTGTTGCGCCTCCGTCGGGCAGGTCATCCCGATCCACGGAGGTCAGCACGACATAGCGCCATCCGGTGCGCGTCACCGTGTCGGCCACCTTCACAGGCTCGAGGGGATCCAACACGCCTCGCGGATTTCCCGTCTTCACCGCGCAGAAGCGGCACCCGCGGGTGCAGGTGTCGCCCATGAGCATGATGGTGGCCGTGCCGCCGCCCCAGCACTCCCCGAGATTGGGACAATGGGCCTCCTCGCAGACCGTGTGGAGGTTCCGGTCCCGAAGAAGCGACTTCAAATCACGATAGTTTGCCCCCCCGGGAAGTCTGACCCGGAGCCAGTCGGGCTTCTGGGAGAGCATCCGTGCGTCGATATGGGGTGCCCCTTAAAGAAGTTGGGTAGTCGTGCGCGTCGCGCGCCTGGAGACCCCGTCCCATGCACGCCCGATGGACCGACCCGGCCTGGGCAATAGTCGGGCAGCCTGCGTGTCTCCACAAAGCAGATATGCGCGCCAGACGGTGGACGCTCGATGCCCCAGATTACTGCGCATGGCGGCGTGGGCAGGATCGGAGGCAACAAGATTCTCGTCGAGGACCAGGACGCCCGGATCTTCCTCGACATGGGGCAGACCTTCCACCTCCTCGACGACTTCTTCGTGGACCCCTGGCTCATGCCGCGGAAGCGGTTCGGGCTCCGGGATTACCTCTCCCTCAACCTGATGCCCCACATCCCCGGCTTGTACGCCGAGGAGCAGCTACGCGGCTCGGTGATGGAGTACGAGCCCCCCGCCTTCGACGGCGTCTTCATCAGCCATTGCCACTTCGACCACGTCTTCCATCTGCAGTTCCTCGACCCGAAAATCCCGGTCTACCTCGGGGAAACGGCCAAAATCATCATCGAGGCGTGGGAGGCGACGTCGTCCCGGATCGACCTGGGCGAGCACGACTATCGGACCTTCCGGACCGGGGATACCATCCCGGTCCACGGCCTCGAGGTGGAACCGGTGCACGTGGACCACTCCGTCCCAGGCGCGTACGGGTTCGTGATCCATACCTCCGGAGGGGCCATCGTCTATACGGG
>JBHHWA010000263.1:0-2040 GCA_046756285.1 Thermoplasmata archaeon | reverse complement strand
GGAGGCCAAGGCGAAGGGAGTAATGGATCGCCTCGGAGGGGCCAAGGAAGGGCGACTAACGGCGCCAGGAGGCACCGACTTCCGCTTTGCCTTTCATGGCTCCGACCCCACGGCCTGGATCGGACGGCTGGACCCCGTCAAGGGGAAAAAGTCCACGTACTACCAGTCCCTCCCCGAGGGGTCGGTAGGCATTGCCCTGCGTCAGGGGAGTGGGGAGGGGACGGTCGTTTCCACGACCCCGATTCCGTATGCGGGCGAGTGGGTACGCGGACTCTCCTGGACCTTCGAAAAGGGCCGTCTAACGGACGTCCAGGCTGAGGAGAATGCAGATCAGATGACGAAGCGATGGGATGACGACAAGCGGACCCGCGGGGCGGATCAGCTCGGTTCTCTGACCATCGGCGTCAACCCGAAAGGCCGGTTCGGTTTCCTCCACGACGAGATCGTAGAGGGTGCTGTCGCGCTCAACGTGGGGGACAACGAGGACTTCGATGGGACGAACGCGAGCAACTTCACCTTCCCCCTCTTCCTCGCTGATGCGACCCTCGAAGTCGACGGCAAGCCCCTCGTCGTAGATGGGGTCCTCAAAGTCTGAAACGGGCGCCATGGAGCCCCCGACCCTTGAGGACATCCGCGAGGCGGAACAGACCATCCGTCCCTATCTGGACCCAAGCCCCCTCTTGCCGTCGCCTGCGCTCTCGCAGCTCCTGGGATTCGACGTCCGCATCAAGCTGGAGAGCCTGCTTCCCACGGGCTCCTTCAAGATTCGCGGGGGCCTCAACCTCGTGTCCCACCTGTCGTCGGAGGAGAGGAACGCCGGCATCATCGCGTCGTCCACCGGCAATCACGGCCAATCCATCGCTTTCTCAGGCCGCCGGTTCGAGGCTAACGTCATCATCGGGGCCCCCGCGGACGCGAACCCGGTCAAGGTTGCGGCCATGGAGGCGCTCGGCGCCGAGGTGGTCCTCCACGGCAAGGACTTCGATGAGGCTCGAGAATGGGTGGAGGCCGAGGCCCAGGCGAAGGGCTATCGCTACATCCACTCCGCCAACGAGCCCCGCTTGATCGCCGGGGTGGGGACGGCGGCCCTCGAGGCCACGCGGCAGGCTCCTGATGCCGACGTGTTCTTGGTTCCAGTCGGGGGAGGGAGCGGGGCGTCCGGCTACAGCACGGTCATCCGAGCCCTTCGACCCGAGGCCGAGGTCATCGGTGTCCAGTCGGAGAAGGCCCCGGCCTTCTACCGATCGTGGAAAGAACACAAGATGGTGGAGATGCCCAGCTCCGATACCTTCGCCGAGGGGCTCCAGACTCGCGTTCCCTTCGCGTTGACCATGGAGATCCTATGGAAGAACTTGGATGACCTCGTACTGGTCTCCGATGAAGAACTCGCGCAGGCGGTGGCCACGTACTTGTGGAAGGCGCACCTGATTGCAGAAGGGGCCGCCGCCGCACCCCTTGCGGCCGCCTTCAGGTACCGGGATCGGTGGCAAGGCCAACACGTTGTATTGGTCCTGACGGGTCACAATATCGCGGAGGAGAAGCTCCGAGACCTACTCACCGGCTACGAGCCTTTCGCGACCTGAGTCCGCGCCTTGGCCTGCTCATTGGTCGGGCAATCGAAGTTGATGCACGTCGTCCAGGGTCGGCGGCCGGCATAGATCCGGACTCGAGGGGACCCGCAGACCTCACACGCCTCGGGCAATGGGGTCACGAGGCCGC
Organism: Thermoplasmata archaeon; assembly: GCA_046756285.1. GTDB lineage: Archaea > Thermoplasmatota > Thermoplasmata > RBG-16-68-12 > JAJISG01 > JAJISK01. The sequence continues at coordinate 321 of JBHHWA010000263.1, read as the reverse complement.
GCTGGGGCAGGGGGTAGGTGACGTTGCAATCCGGGTATCCAGTGCACCCGACGAACCGCTTGCCTCCCCGAGCGCTCCGTTGTAGGAGGTTCCCCCCACACGAAGGGCAAATGCCGATGCGGTTCTCGGCGAGGAAGACCTCGCACTCTTCGTTGATGCACTTCTCATCGACCTTCCGGCGATCGGTAACCCGGACTGTGGGGACGCCGCAGACCTGACACACCGTCCCCGAGGGCTCCACTGCCCCTCGCTTCGGCAGGTTGAAGGTGACCTTGCACTTCGGGTAGCCCTCGCAGCCCACGAAGGTGTTGCCCCAGCGCG
>JBHHWA010000262.1:0-2043 GCA_046756285.1 Thermoplasmata archaeon | reverse complement strand
ATCCTAGACGCCGGCTGCGGCTCAGGAATTCCAATCACCAAGGTGCTCGCGGAGCGCCACGATGTCACGGGCGTCGACCTCTCGTCACGGCAGATTGAACGCGCTCGAACCCTCGTCCCAGAAGCTTCCTTTCTGAAGGCAGACATGACGCGGCTGTCTTTTCCCCCTGGGACCTTCGATGCCGTGGTCTCCTTCTACGCCATCATCCACGTCCCGCGGGAGGAGCACCGGGAACTCTTCGAGGTATTTCACAAACTGCTGAGGAGGAGAGGGCTCCTTCTCGTGACTCTGGGCTGGGACGCCTGGGTTGGTACAGAAGAGTACAAGCCGTTCGGCGTAAGGATGCATTGGTCGCACTTCGGTCCGGAGGACTACCGGCAGATGCTCGCGGAGGTGGGATTCGGAGTTTTGAGTGCCTCCATCGAAGAGGAGGAGTTCCAGGGGGAGCCCGAGAGAACCTTTTACGTCCTCGGGCAGAAGGCTTAGGTCGTAGCAACTCCGGGTCACCTTCCGTAGATTGACTCGCGATGGCCCACCTTCAGAACGAGAATCCGTAGGACGTCGCGCTCGATGTCCATGATGACTCGATAATCGCCTACCCGGAGGCGAAAATACGGAGAGTTCACGAGTCTCCGGACGTGCGGAAAGGGGTTCTCCTGGAGGTCGCCGACCCTTGCGAAGATCCTGCGGGCCACCGTCCGATCGATCTTCTTTAGCTGCCTCGTGGCCGAGTCGGACCAGATGATCTCGAAGGCCATCAGAGGTCGAGTTCGGCCTTGAGCTGATCGTGAGTTCGATATTTTCCGCTTTCGATCTCGCGGATTGCCCGCTCGATCTCTTCTTTGGTCTGCTCGCTCAGTTCGCGGAGATCCTCGAGTAGCCTCTCAAGAACCTCTTCGTACGTCTCGCGGGGATGGAGCTTCATACCTTCGAGGGACTTCTTCATCTCCCTGCTCAGCTGGATGGTGGTCGTCGACACGCACACCAATACGCGTCCACAGGCTATTATAGCTTCCTATAGTCTGCAATAGAAGGGGACGGCGTGGTGACGAGTGGATCAGCCCGTTTCTCTCGTTCAAAATCCGCGCAGCCCAATTGGCCATAAGCAACTCTCGTTCAGGTCCTGCGCGGGAGTTCTCATCGTGCGGCCTCCTTCGATTCAACGAGTCTCAGGTGAGTGATAGCCTTCCCGGCTGTTGTAAAACAGAATCAACGAAGCTCTGATCCCAACCCTTCGCCTACTTTCCCACCTTTTCGGTCGGTCGGAATCGAAGGGCGGACCACGTCTCATCGATCGAGATTTGAAACACGGGCCTCAGCCCGAACTCCTTCATGACCTCCCAGGCGACGTCTCGATTGATGTCCGTCGCGATCTTGGAGCTCTTCTTCGGATAGGAGATCCACAGGAGCCCATCATAGGTCACCGCATCCTGGGCCTGGGGTGCGAGGCGCCGAAGGTCGGCAACGTCATGGACGAAGGCCTGGCCCCACTCAAAGGTCCCCGCCGGTTCGATCTCGACCCGCGTGCCCTCGGGAAGGGGACCCAGGGCTTCCAAGTACCCCTCGGGGGCATTCATCACGAGCATGCGCAGTTCCGGCTGAACGCGAAGTTTTTTCTGCAGTGCGGAACCCATAATCTCTCCCCGGGCAACTTCTCTCCGTTTGTAAGTCTATGCTTCCCCGCGGTGCCGCGACGGGCATCGGCCTTAGATCCACCCTGCCTCCGTCGTTCGATCGTCTCGTACGTCTCCCGTGTTGACGGTTAACTTCGGTTCAATGAGGAGGATATGGGCCTCTTCATCGGCCACGGGTCGGTGCTCCACTCCATGAGGGACAATCGCCAGCTCCCCCTCCCGGAGCGGGAGTTCTTCGGTCCGGAGCTGCAATCGCATCTTGCCCTTCATGACAAGGAAGAGTTCGTCCTCCCTCTCATGCGCGTGCCACACAAAGGATCCTTTGACCTTTACGAGCTTGATGTAGACATCATTCACCTCGCCGACGATCTGGGGCTTCCAATGATCACTGAAGCGAGAGAACTTCTCC
>JBHHWA010000261.1:0-2045 GCA_046756285.1 Thermoplasmata archaeon | reverse complement strand
CCGTTCATCCCCAGGGCCACCAGCGTGGTTGCCTCCTCGGCCTTCACCCGCGGAATCGCCACGGTGTAGCCGTCCGCGCACGTGAAGGCGACCCAATCCGCCCGAGGCTCGGGACCGGCGTCCCCGAGCAGGTCGGCCAGGCGGAGCCCCTCCCAGCGGGCGGTGCTGATCAGGTTGCCTCCGACTTGGTTGCTCACACACTCCAGGGTGATGTGCTCCTCCGCGTCGGCCCGGGCCTGGAGCTCGGCGTAGGTGTAGGACTGCGGCGTCGAGACGAGGCCCTCCACAACCAACTCCCAAGCGTCCGGGTTGACGACGGGGTCCACGACGTTCTTCGTGACGACGTAGAACTCCCCCGTGGGGGTCACCTCCTTCGCGAACATGTCCCCGACCGAGGCGAACGCAAGGCGCCGGCGGCCGGGGAAGATGCCAGAGAGGCCCACGAAAGCCAATGCGGCGAGGGCGATCGTGGCGGCAACTCCGGCGAGGAACTGGCGGCGGGAGAGGCGGATGCCTTCGGGGTATCGCACCACCAACTCCACGAGGGTGTAGTCGAGGATCGCGGCGTAGATCCAGCCTGCGATGAGCTGGCTGAAGACGGCAGGCCCCAGCCCGGCGGGCGTGTCAAGCCCCAAGAAACCGCCTCCCAGGAGAGGAAGGGCGACGAGGAGGGCTGCCCCGGCATATCCGAAGGCGAAGACCGCCATGAGGACCCATCGCCGAGGGATCCTGCGCTGCACCCACGGGAAGGGGAGGGCGAAGAGGCCCGCGGCGACCAGGGAGGCCGCGATGGCCGTCAGCAGGCCCAGAACCTTGGCGCCCTCGCCCATGGCCTGGATGAAGAAGGACTCGATGGCGCCGGGGATCGTGTCGACGACAAACCCCACGGCCACATCGGGGAGGAATACCCCCAACCCCAGGAGTCGCAGGATGTAGGTGACTGCGAGGGCCCCCGCTCCTGCCACCAGGCCCGCCCGGAAAGGTCTCCAGGGGAATCGGCGCAACCTATGCCCCAGGCCCTGAAGGAGGCCCATGCGAGACCAAAGGATCCCTGGCTATTATCGTCTTCGCGCCTCGAACCCCGTTGGATGAAACCTTTTTCAGGAAGGGAGAGAGTTGGACCAGTGAATGCGTCCCATCCTCGTGGTTCTCGGGGTCCTCATCCTGCTCATGGGCGTGGTGTTCGCCCTCCAGGGGGCCGGTCTTGTCCCCACCGAGGTCATGTTCGGGCCGGCCTGGATTGCGATCGGTTCGGGCGTCGCCGTCGTCGGCTTAGGGCTGTCTGTCCTCGGGCTCCGCAGGGGTTGAACCCTGGGAGGAGGAACGCGAATTACCCCGTGTCCTCCGAATCCTGGTCGGAAGCGGCCCGCAAGGATTGGCCTTCCGCCGGACGTTCCGGCCGAGTTGCTTCGACCGCCTCACCGGCCTTGCGAAGCTGCCGGTACCGGAAGCCGTAGTATACGAGGCGGTAGACGAAGACGGCCATGGCCAAGGCGAGTCCGGAAGCAAGGAAGACGTCCCCGATGCTCACCACAGTGACAAAGAGCCAGGTGTGCAGGACGAGGAGGCCGGCGAGGAGGAGGCTCCAGTTCCGGATGCGGAGGCGCTCGTCTGGGGAGTCCACGTTGGGAGGACTCTCAGGAGCCCCGCGGAAGCGGCTCCAGTAGTGGACGGTGCGCCAGGAGAAGAGGCTCACGGCGACGATCAGAAGTCCAGAGAGAAGGAGGTCGCCTTGGGCCACCGTTCGGGAGAGGAGCCACAAGTGAAAGCCGAACAGGCCCACCATGGCCAGGAACAGAACAAACGCCTTCCGCCGCGGGTCCATGCGCCCCCGGCCGGCGATGACCCGCCTCCTTAACCGTTTTTCGTATGTATGGGGGGGCGCAAGCTTTTGGCGCGGCGGACCCTCCAGCGGTCGTGCCCTCGGAAGTCGACAGTCTCCCGTCCGCGCCGAAGGAGGTTGGCTTCCGCTTCCCGCAGACCGTTCATGACAGGCCGGGGCTCTGGGCTGCCATCGTCAGCGGCCTCATCTACCTCGTCCTGGG
>JBHHWA010000260.1:0-2049 GCA_046756285.1 Thermoplasmata archaeon | reverse complement strand
CTTCCCGGCCACCTGTTTCTCCGCCACGATGACCGTCCAAGGCGCCGACCCCTCCACGATGAGGGCCTTGGCTTCGTCATTGGTGGAATCGACCGTCTTGCGACGGACGAGCTTCCAAGACACGGGAGACCCCGCCCACTCACGGCGCGGTGGTCGGAGCCGGTTCGGGCCTGGGAGCTCTCGCCACTTCCAGGCTCCGAAGGAAGCCCACGAACATGATGGAGATGCCTACGAGGAGGAAAACGTAGAGGAACTCCGCCGTGCGCAAGGCCGCCAAGGTCCCCCCCGCCGTCATGATGGCCGCCCCGGCCGCGATGAGGAGGTTGTAAGACCAGCGTGTGCGATACCAGGAGTAGAGCGCCCCCCCGATGAGGGCGGCGGCGCCGGGGATCGTGAACAGCGGAGAAAGATTTCGGACCAGGCTCTCGTCCCGGGGCGGCATAGCAGCGCCTCCGACGACGCGCCCCGGCACGAAGGCGCTCTCATCCACAGGCACGGTCCAGGTAAAGGCCAGCAGCACGCCCAGCATCGCAACGATGTAGATGAGGAACGCGTGGCCGTAACGCTTGTCGGCGAGCAGATAGACGGTCCCTAAGCCCAGTACGGCCACGAGCGTCGGGTGCAGCGAGAAGTAGGCGCGGTAGAGTGGGACGGTCCATCCCTGGAGTTCCGAGATGAACTCGAACAGGGAGGCCAAGGTGAAGAGGGCGAGTCCGATGCCCCAAACCAGTTGGAAAATCTTTCGCTTGGCGGCGTACTGGCGGAAGACCAGGGCGGCGAAAATACCGCCGATGATGGCAGAACCCAGAGCCAGGTAAGCTCCCACCCCCACCATGACGGGCCTACCGCGGCGGGTTATAAAAACGTGAGCGGGCCTTCACGTGCCTTCCCGGAGCTCGATCAGAACGCCTCGTGTCGAGGCCGGGTGGATGAAGTTGATCCTAGCTCGCCCCTCGCCGGCATGCGGGCTCTCGAAGACGAGACGGACACCCGCAGCCACCAGCTCGCGAGAGGCCTCCTCGATGTCATCTACCTCCAGGGCCACGTGGTGGACCCCTTCGCCGTGTTTCCGAAGGAACCGCTCGATGACGCTGTCCTCGGCGGAGGGTTCCAAGAGCTCGATCCGCGTCTCTCCAACGGGGAAGAGGGCGACCCGGACCTGCTCCGAGGGGACGTCCTCCACGGAGGAAGCCTTGAGTCCGAGCGTCTCGTACGCCTCAATGGCTCCCGCCAGATCGGTCACGGCAATCCCGATGTGGTCGACCCGCTTGACCTGCATCAGAACTCCTGTAGCGGCCGGTAGGTTCCGTAGACGGCCCGGAGGGCATCACTCACTTCCCCCAGCGTCGCGTGGCGCCCCATGGCCTCGATGACGGATGGCATGAGGTTCTCCCCCCCATCCGCGGCGTCTCGCACCCGCCCTAGTGCCCCGTCCACTGCCGATGCGTCCCGCCCCTTTCGGAACCGACCCAGCCGTTCGATCTGCCCGGCCTCCAACGCGGGATCGACACGGGTGATCTCCATGTGTGCGGGTTCCTCCTCCGAGTAGGCATTCACCCCGACGATCCGCCGCTCTCCAGACTCCACCTCCCGCTGGAAGCGGAATGCCTCCTCCGCGATCTCCTTCTGGACAAACCCTCGTTCCAGGGCCCTCTCCATCCCGCCCAATTGATCGATGCGACGCAAGTACTCGGTAGCCCGTGCCTCGATCTCGTCCGTCAACGCCTCGACGTAGTAGGAACCGGCCACCGGGTCGACCGTGTTCGCGGTCCCACTCTCGTGGGCCAGGATCTGCTGGGTGCGAAGCGCCAGTCGGGCCGCGCCCTCCGTGGGGAGGCCCAGCGCCTCGTCCATCGCGTTGACGTGCAGGGATTGGGTGCCTCCCAGGACGGCCGAGAGCGCCTGCAGGGTGGCTCGCACCACGTTGATATGCGGCTGCTGCGCCGTCAAGGCCACCCCGGCGGTCTGCGTGTGGAAACGAAGGAGACGAGATCGCTCTTCCTCCGCCCCAAAGCGGTCCTTCATGATCGTGCCCCACAGCCGGCGGGC
>JBHHWA010000259.1:0-2051 GCA_046756285.1 Thermoplasmata archaeon | reverse complement strand
CGCCGCGTGCGGGAGCATGTAGAGGAATACGTCTTCGCGGACGGGCGGAAGGCCTACCTGCTTGGAGAGGGACGCCTCATCAATCTGGTCGCGGGCCAGGGTCACCCAGTCGAAATCATGGACACGAGCTTCGCGCTCCAGGCCCTCGCCGTCGACCTCCTCCATCGAGAGGGCAGCGAGATGGAAGCGCGGGTACACCCGGTCCCAGCGGCGATTGATGAGCGCGTCGCCCGGATTCGCCTCGAGACTCTAGGGGTGTCCATCGACACCCTGACCGAGGAGCAGCGTCGGTACGTGGACTCCTGGGAGGCGGGAACCTAGGTGCCTTGGCGGGCCGTCTTTCTCGACCTGGGGGGCACCCTCCTCGACCCCGCGAGCGATCGCCGAGCGCATCGCGCCATCATGCGGTCGTTTCGTGAGGCCGCCTCGCTGAGCCTGTCCGAAGACGAGCTCTGGGATCGCTACAATCGCCTCTACCGGGAGGGAGTCCAGCGGCTCGGGACCCGATGGAAGGTGGATCGGGTGATGAACCGGGAGGCCCTCAGCCAGATCCTCGAGGAGGAAGGGCGCGTCCTCGAAGATGCGCACTGGGCGGCCTTCCAGGCCGCTTACTGGGAGGAACATATCCGTTGGCTCAAGATGTTCCCGGAGACGGAGGAGGTCCTGACAGGACTCCAAAAGTCCGACGTCCACGTGGGCCTCCTCTCCGACACCGACGAGGACTTCCTCCAGATCTGCCTCTACGTCTTCCCCCTGGATCGATTCCTCGATTCCATCACGACGTCGGAGGAATCAGGGCGCGCCAAGCCGGACCCGACGATTTTTCGACGCGCCCTGGCGAAGGCGGAGTGTCGCCCCGAGGAGGCCATTCATGTAGGAGACTCCGCCGAACGAGACGTCGCGGGGGCACACCGCCTGGGAATGACGACCATCCTCCTGGATTCCATCGGTGGGGAGTCCGATGCCGACTACGTCGTCCCAGACCTCGGGTCGGCGTACACGATCCTCGCCGATCTGGTCGGGAGCGCTTCTTCGTGAGCTTCTTGGGCGTGTTCGGTCACGTCGTCCTCGATTACATCCTGCAGGTGCCTCGCCTGCCGGAGCCGGACACGTCCATCCACGTCACCGCCAGGAAGCGTCACTTCGGGGGAACGGGGGGAAACCTCGCCCGGGGGGCCGGTCGGCTGGGCGTCGAGACCGCCCTGGCCGCCCTTGTCGGGGAGGACTTCCCTTCGGACTATCGCGAAGCCCTCGAGGGCGATGGCGTAGACCTCACCGATCTGCACTCCCTTGCCGACCATCGCACGCCCACCGCCTGGATCTTCAGCGACCCCCAGGATCGCCAGGTGGCCGTCATCGATCAGGGACCCATGGAGGACGCGGCAGCGTTCGCCCTCCCCCGCCACACCGTGGAAACGAGCGAGTGGATTCACTTGGGGACGGGGCAGCCGAAGTTCCTACGGGAGGTCTTGTCTCTGGCCCGAGAGGGGGGCAAGCGCGTCGCCTTCGACCCCTCGCAAGAAATCCATTACCGGTACGACGCGGGCTCCTTCCGTACCCTCTTGGTGGGGATCGACCTCTTCTTCGGGAACCAGAGAGAACTGAGAGCTGCCCTCGACTACCTCCGTCTTGACCGCGCGCGGGAGATGCTCTCCTCCGTCGGCACCCTCGTCGTGACGCGGGGGGAGGAGGGGAGCGTCATTTACAGCGGGGACCGGGTATGGAACATCCCAGCCATTCCGCCCCGTGCGAAGGTGGACGTGACCGGAGCGGGAGATGCCTACCGGGCCGGCTTCTATGCGGGCCTCCAGCGCGGCCTTGAGTTGCCCCGGTGTGGGGTCCTCGGCGCCTCCGTCGCGAGCTTTAGCATGGAAACGGAGGGACCGCAGGAAGGGCTCCCGCGGTGGCGAGAGGCCGAGGAACGGGCCGCGAGCTTCGAGAACAAGGTCACGGAGGCGTAGGCCAGAAACTTTATACCGGCGGCCAGATAACCCGCGCCGGGAGACGGGGCATGGCCATCGGCTTTGTTCTCATTAGCACCGCTCCGGCGA
>JBHHWA010000258.1:0-2052 GCA_046756285.1 Thermoplasmata archaeon | reverse complement strand
GAGGCGACCAGGTCCTCGACCACGGCCAGGATGTCCTCGATGTGCTCCGTGACCCGGGGGTACTCGTCGGCCCGCCGAATCTTGAGGCGGTCCATGTCCTCGAAGAACGCGTCGATGTACCGCTGGGCCAGCGCGTCCGGGGAGACGCCCTTCTCCTGTGCGCGGACGGTGATGGCGTCCTCCACGTCGGTGAAGTTGACGACGAAGCGCGTCTCGAACTCGAGGTACTCCAGGTAGCGCCGGATGACGTCCGCCATGACGTAGGCCTTGGCGTGGCCGAGATGCGAGTAGTGGTAGGGCGTGGGCCCACAGACGTACATGCGCACGATGCCGTCGGCCGGCTCCAGTGGCTCCTTCGCCCGAGTGGCGGTGTTGAAGACGCGTAGGACCATCGGACTGCCTGCGAGAGGCCTTCAGCCGGCGATGCCCGCCTCCACGGACACGATGGGGGGAAGATGATCCCGGAGGAGATGCCAGCTATCCCCCTCATCCCGACTGTGGTACAACTGGCCGGTCTTCGTTCCGACGTAGACGCCGGCAGGGTCGTTGGCGTCGGTGCTCAACCCCTCCCGCAAGACCGTAAGGTACGCGTCCTTCTGCGGCAAGCCGGCGTCCTGCCGGTCCCAACGATTCCCCCCGTCCGTGGTACGGTAGACGGCCATCTTGCCGTCGGGGGTCACGCGGTTAAAGTCGCCCGTGAGGGGGACGACGTAGACGGTCCGGGGTTCGTGAGGATGGGCGGCCATCGGGAAGCCGAAACTCGCCGGGAGGCCCTCCTCAATGACGCTCCAGCCGGCGTCACCCCGGGCCCTTCGGAAGACACCTCCATGGTTCTGCTGATAGACAATCGCGGGGTCGCCCGAGTCGCGCACGATTTTGTGTACGCAGGATCCGAGCTCCTCTTCCTTGAGGGTTCCCCCCGGGATGTACTCACCTTTAATGTCCCCGTTCATGAGGCGCCATGAGTCGCCCCCGTCGTTGGTCCCGAAGGCCCCGACGGCCGAGATTCCCACCAGCATGCGCTTCCGGTCTCCGGGGTACGGGACAATCGTGTGAAGGCAGAGGCCCCCGCCGCCTGGCTGCCAGTCCTTGCGGTCGGAACGATCGTTCAGGCCACGCACCGACTCCCACGTCTTTCCTTCGTCGTCGCTCCGGAAGAGGCCCGCGGGTTCGACGCCCGCCCAGAGCTCCTCGTCCAGCCCGGGCTCCACGTGCCAGATGCGCTCCACGCTGAGTCCCGAGTCCTTGTCGTAGTGGGGGCTCTCCTCCCCGCGCTCCCACGTCTCGCCGAAGTCGGTACTCCGCTGAACGGTGGGGCCCCAGTGACCGGTATTGACGCCGACCCACATCGTCCTTCCGTCCCGCGGGTCCAGCAGCGCGTGCATCGTAGTCAGCCCCTCAAAAGAGGGGCCTCGCATATGCCACCGCCTCCGGTCCCTTGAGTGCAGAACGAAGAGGCCCTTCCGGGTCCCCACGCCCAGGACTGTGTCTCCCTTCTTGACCTGCGCCATGTCAGCCTCCCGCGACCGAAGGAAGGATGTGAACCTGGTCTCCGGGCCGAAGTTCCACGGCCTCGGGTTCCAAGGGGTGCACGGAATCCCCATTCACGAACACGTGGACGAACCGTCGGACCTTCCCCTGGTCGTCGACGAGGCGCTCGCGTAGCCCCGGGAATTCCGCATTCAGGCCGCCGAAGATTTCCTCAAGAGTGCTCCCCGGAAGCTGAACCGAATCCCGCCCCTTGGAGTAATCCAGGAGGGCTCGCGGCAGGATGACCTCGACCCGTCCCTCCCCTTCAGTCACGATGAGCACGAGGCGGGTTCGGCGCATAAACCTTTTCCGAGCGGGTGCCGGCCCAATCGCCGCTATTCGTCCACGACCGCGTCGGGGGGGAACTTCGCCGTCTCGTCCATCACGATGTGGGAGTCCACGTCCGTGATGCCCAACGGGATGAGGGTCCGGTTGATGACCGACCGGAGCTCCTGGTTACCCCGGGCCGCGAGCTTCAGGAGGAAGCGCTTCGCCCCGCTGATGTGGAAGATTCCTGTGACA